>NZ_JAYGHC010000013.1:0-88664 GCF_034932285.1 Cronbergia sp. UHCC 0137 | reverse complement strand
TTGAATAGTGAAGAATTTAATACTTTTTGGCATGAGCCAAATACCAATTCAGAGATAGAAGATAATTCTACACTTGATCAAGATGTAGCCAGAGAATTGGAAGAAAGTTTATTTGCCGCAGCTTCTGAAGAAATATTTACTGACAAACAAAAATCCCAATCTAGTTATGATTTTTATCTAGAAGAATTTGATTTCAGTAAACCAGAGCGATCTTTAGATGTCAAAAGTACATCAGATGCCAAGGATGATTTGTTTGCTGATTTAGCTCAAGAAGATGCCAACTCTCTAACAACAATTATTGAAAAGGGTGAATTTTTATTCCAGGAAATTCAGAGTTTCTCGCAAGAACCAGAAGTATTAGACTTGATGCCAGAATTTACCAGCAACTCTCCAGAAGCAATTGCTGAGGTCGAAACATTTGCTCAAGTAGATTTGTTTGATACCCTTGACGAAAATAGCAATGAAAACTTATTACTTTCATTGGATGATCTAGATCAATCTAACTCAACAGACTTTACACCGGATAATTTACTTGTTACGGACAACAATCTAGATTTAATTTTAACTCACCAAACCCAAGGAGAAATAGAAAATCTAGAGCAGTTGACTGATAGTTTATCTTTAGAATCTTTCGCTAATTTATCATTTCCAGAATTAGAGTCAAATATCATCCAAACAAATATAGATGATATTCATTTCGATGAAGTGGCATGGGGAGAAATAGAAGAAATAAATACTCAGGTCACATCACCAGAAGAATTGGCAATAGAATCCATTACAGGTACTATTCCAGCATTAGAGTCAAACATCATCCAAGCAAATATAGATGATTTTCATTTCGATGAAGTGACATTGGGAGAAATAGAGGAAATAAATACTCAGATCACATCATCAGAAGAATTAGCAATAGAATCCATTACAGGTACTATTGAAGAGGAATTTGCAGATTTAGAAGCATTGCTGGGTGCAGAATTAACAGGGAATACCAATGGTGTTTTGTCCCTTGAAAATGAAGATTATCTTCAAGACGAAGGGGAATTTGCAGATTTAGAAGCATTGCTGGGTGCAGAATTAACAGGGAATACCAATGATGTTTTGTCCCTTGAAAATGAAGATTATCTTCAAGATGAAGATGAATTTGCCAATTTAGAAGCATTATTGAGCGGAGAATTAACAGCGGATACTAATGAGCCTGTGTCGATGCCAGAAGATGATTTTGCGGCGCTTCAAGCGTTGCTAGGTGAAGAAGAGACTCAGGCAACACAACCAGTTAAACAAGGGGTATCTCAACCATTATATTTTCCATCACATAATGCTGTTTCAGCGTCAGTAGTCGAGGATGAATTTAGTAAATTAGAGGAGTTACTGGCAGCAGCAGATCAAAAAATATCTCATGCTCCCACATCTCCACAACAACTAAATACTAGCAGAGTACCACGTCCGGCTGCTCGTCGTGTGATGCGAGAAGAAACCATGAAAGTTTCAGTTAAGCATCTCGATGATATGAGTAACTTAGTTGGGGAATTAGTGGTAAATCGTAATACCTTAGAGCAGGATCATGAACGTCTGCGACAATCCTTAGATAACTTGCTGATTCAGGTGCAGCACCTTTCTGATGTGGGAGGGAGAATGCAGGAATTGTATGAGCGATCGCTCTTAGAAGCCTCACTGTTAGCCAGCCGCAAATCAAGAGAACAAGGATATACCTTTGGTAGCGCACCTCATCCTGCCAACGATCGCGGCTTTAGCGAACTAGAAATGGATCGGTTTACGCCCTTCCATATGTTAGCGCAGGATATGATCGAGTTCATCGTCCGAGTCCGGGAGTCAGCCAGTGATATCGACTTTGTAACCGAAGAAACCGAAACCGTAGTACGACAGTTCCGACAATCAACTAACCAGTTACAAGAAGGACTGACAAAAGCCCGAATGGTTCCCTTTGCTCAAGTAGTCGATCGCTTGCGTCGGGGAGTCAGAGATAACGCCCTCAAATATGGCAAAGAAGTGAGGTTAGTAGCAGAAGGGACAGAAACATTAATTGATAAAAGAATCTTAGATCATCTGGCCAACCCTCTAACCCATATGCTCAATAATGCCATCTCTCATGGTATTGAGACTCCAGACATACGACAGGCCGCCGGTAAACCACCAATAGGGGTAATATCCGTCCATGCTTTCCACCAAGGCAACCAAACGGTGATCGCCGTCACAGACGATGGTGCAGGTATCGACCACGAAAAAGTTAAAAACAAAGCCATCCAAAAAGGCATCATCTCACCAGAAGAAGCCGAGGGTATGTCTCGTATAGATATTTACGATCTCCTATTTTTACCCAGTTTCAGCACTGCTGACGAGGTTGATGACATGAAAGGACGGGGTGTGGGCATGAACATAGTTCACACCGACATTAGTGAAATTCGCGGCACAGTCACCACAGATTCAGTTCTGGGTAACGGAACCACCTTCACAATTCGTCTACCACTCACCCTCAGTATTTGTAAAGCCCTTTGTTGCGTCTCTGACAAAGCCAGAATCGCCTTCCCCATGGATGGTGTAGAAGACACCCTAGATATACCCTTGAAAAGCATTCAACAAGATGCAAACGGACAATCATTTATTTTTTGGCGAGATACAGTATTACCATTCAAACCTCTGAACGAGATTTTAGCCTTCAATCGCGTACTCAGTCGGAGTATTGTTTATGGTGGAAATCGAGATGATGATATGGTTTCAGTCGTCGTCGTCCGCTCAGGAAGTACGATGGTTGCCTTGCAAATTGACCAAGTGCTGAACGAACAAGAAATTGTAATTAAGCAATTTGAAGGGCCTGCACCTAAACCTAACGGAGTAGCTGGAGCGACAGTTTTAGGTGATGGTCGAATTATGCCCATTGCAGACGTACTAGAAATCCTCGATATCTTCCAAGGTAAGCGGTCTAAACAAATTGGTGGTAGTTCTTGGCAGCAAACAACTATCCCACCAACTCCTGTTGTCACCCCTGACGTGAAAATTGATCCGACAGTGCTGATTATTGATGACTCCATCACAGTCCGAGAATTACTCTCTCTTTCCTTTAACAAAGCCGGTTATCGTGTTGAACAAGCCCGTGACGGTCAAGAAGCCTGGGAAAAACTCCGGGCTGGGTTGCCTTGTGATATCATATTCTGCGATATTGAAATGCCCCGATGTGATGGACTGGAGTTACTTTCACGCATCCAAAAAGATCCATCTCTCAACCATCTGCCAATTGCGATGTTAACATCACGGGGTGCAGATAAGCATAAACAAATGGCGTTTCAACTAGGTGCAAGTGGCTACTTTACTAAACCCTATCTAGAAGAAGCATTACTAGAAGCTGCTTCACAAATGCTCAAAGGAGAAAAGCTGATTACAGTTTAGGAACATCTTTAAAACATCGTTAGGACTTGGGGAAAAAGAACACCCCTCGTAGAGATGTTCCATGGAACGTCTCTACATTCTTTTGCAGAGGGACATCAATTATTAGCGTATCTTGACATAAGCCATTGATGAAACTCCTTTCACCACAGAGTTTACTCCTACCTCCCCTACCTCCCCTCTGACAGGGGTAGGTTTTTAATATTATCTGTGAGGGCAGGACTTGGAAGACAAGGAGGTATTGTAGACAAGGAAGATTTTATACAAGAAATGGTCTGTTGAGCTTCAGTTTTTGTGACCAATCGTACATTCTTTGTACAGTTTTCCTCCCTTGTCGCCTTGTCTACCTTGTCCCCCAAGTCTTGCCCTTACGACAATGTAAAATACCTACCCTTGTGAGGCAGGGGAGGTAGGGGGACGTATTGCAATAGGCCTTTACTTTGATTTCACCAATTTGATCATCTTTTTTGTGTAGTTCAATGATGCCAAAAATACTTGGAAAATTTGATTATTTTGTTGCATACATATATACAACTTTAGTTATTTTTAGGAAAATATAAAATGACATAATACAGGTATCTATCCAACATGAAATATTCTCAAATTCATTTTAGCGATCGCTCTTGTGAAATTGATCTTTACCAACTGCAAGAATTATTAAATCTTTCCGCTTTTTGGGCAAAAGGGCGTAGCATCAAGGATTTGGGTATAGCGATCGCTAACAGTGAACCAGTCATTTCTGTTCATGATCAAGAGCAGCTAATTGGCTTTGCTAGAGCTACTTCTGATGGTATTTACCGGGCTACAATCTGGGATGTGGTTATTCATCCAGATTATCGTGGTAATGGGTTGGGAATTAAGTTGGTAGAAACGGTTTTAATCCATCCAAAAGTGCGCTTGGTAGAGCGTGTTTACTTGATGACGACTAACCAAAAAGAATTTTACGAAAAGATTGGTTTTGCAGTTAATAATACCACAACGATGGTTTTAAATAACCAATCTAATTTGGAATCTCTACCAGTTGGGAATATTCAATTTCAGGAATCAATAAAGGCATAGTATAGCAGGAGTCAGGAGTCAGGAGTCAGAATTAAAACCCTGTTGTGAAACGAGTTTCATCAATGTCCTACGCCAACCTGCGCTAAGAATTGATGTCCTAACCACCTTGGCGGTTGCTATACCGCAGGGTGAAAGTCAAAAGTCAGAACTAATAATGCAGCGTAAGATTTTCAGAGATTTGAAATGGTTCATTTACGCTGTGCTGTAATAGATATTTGCAGTCTAATTAGTTCTGGTTCGGTGGGAGAAGGCAAAATTTCTAGCTTTCCTCCCATGACTTCTAACAAGGTTTGATTGATTATTAATTTCATTCCTGGAGAGAAAGCTGTATTGTTTTCATCTGTGCTGTATTCATATTTCATTAAATCAATTGATTCACTTGTGATAACAGCGTGAGTTGGTACATCTAGCCAAATATGAACATGATTATTTTTATCTGCAACCATACTAGAAAGATGGATTTTACCTTCTTCCATTTGAGAAATAGTGATATCTACTAAACTAACTAATATTTGACGTAACCAATTAAAATCTGCTAAAACTTGAATTTCTGGATCTGGCAGTGATAGCGTAAAATTAAAATTACGATTTGCAGCCAACATATAAGTTAATTTATGGACTTCTTGTAAAATTTGGGTTAGCTGTTGGGGTTGAATATTTAATTTATTTGTGCCGTGTTCTGTTCTGGCTACAGTGAGGACTTCATCTATTAATTTTAGCAGTTTTAGCGATCGCTCATGTGCCTGACCGATAAATTCCCGTTCTTCGGCTGGATTTTCGCACAAATCGGCCAAAATTAACTGATGTAATCCAATTAAACCATTGAGGGGCGATCGCAATTCGTGGGTAGTCCGTGCCAAAAACCCGGCTTTAAATTGACTCATTTCCCGTGCCATTTCATAGGCCAATTGGGTTTGTTTTAACTGTTGTAACAGTGTGTTTACGTTTTCTTTTTCTGTTACTGGGTTGCTAATTTTGTTAAATTGTGCAAGTAACCATCCTAAACTTAATCCTATTGCTAAATACAGCCAATTATATAAGTTCATAAAAAAGTACCGAATAATGTAAGAATTAAACGCAGATAAACGCAGATAAACGCAGATAATTTTGTATTTCTGATTATATTTAATAATTAACAATACTATCTGAATTATCTAATTTGATGCCACCTTGCCGTAAAATTTGCCAATCTGTCCCAGTCCATTTAGCGACGGTGGAGGGGATACCTAATCCTTGGTATTCTGTTGATTTTAGAGTTAGAATGCCTGGAAATGTAGCCTCGATTTCGCTGCTAGTTTGTAATGGTGGTTGATTTGATAGATTGGCGCTGGTGGTGGCAAGGGGTCCTGTTTGTGCGAGAATGGTTAGAGCGATCGCACTATTTGGTACTCTGATGCCAATGGTTGTGGGATCAATGGGATTCATGACTTTGGGAAGTTTTTCACTCGCTGGTAACACTAATGTTAAACCACCCGGCCAATATTTATTTACTACTTTTTGCCAAGTTTGATATTCTAAATCACTACCTTGAATGTAACTCCATAAATCTTCGGCCTTCGCAGCCATTAAAATCAAGGGTTTATCTAAACTACGCTGTTTAGCTGCAAATATTAATTCTGCTTTGGATGGTAATGTGGCTAGTGCTGGGACTGTATCTGTGGGAAAACTTACTAATTTTCCCTCCTTTGTTCCAGTTATTAAATCTGCTAGGGAAACTTTCATGATTCGTTAATTTGACCTTTAAAACTGATATTTGAATCTTGATAAAATGACCAAAAAACCTAAAGGTGGCATTGTTAATTGTTGAATGGTTGAGATAAAATCGTTTTCCCACAGCCGTAAAACCCCACCCCCTAACCCCCTCCCCGCAAGCGAGGAGGGGGAAAAGGTCAATGTCAATTATTGCATTTTTTTAATATTTACCTGTAAAAACTCGTTCTGCTGGTCCGGTCATGTAAATTCGTTGGTCAGCTTCAGACCATTCAATTTCTAAACATCCACCGGGTAATTCTATTGTGGCAGAGCGATCGCACTTTTGTGTTAACACCCCAGCAACTAAGGAAGCACAAGCACCAGTTCCGCAAGCCAAGGTAATACCGGCACCACGTTCCCAAACCCGCATTTTCAAATAGTTAGGATTCACTACTTCGATAAATTCGGTATTGATTCGTTGGGGAAAAACGGGATGATGTTCAAATTGGGGTCCAATAATTTCTAGGGGAATAGCAGCAACATCTTCGACAAAGGTGATACAGTGAGGATTTCCCATACTCACACAGGTGACTTCCCAAGTTTTACCACTTACTTCTAGGGGTTGATTAATCACTTTAGCTTCAGCAGCGGCCAAAGTGGTGGGAATTTCCCCAGCTAGTAATCGGGGTAAACCCATATCTACTTTTACTTGACCATCATCCATTAATTGAGGTATCATCACACCGGCTAAAGTTTGAATGCGATAATGATCTTTAGTCCGGGATATGCCTTCTAATTCTGCCAAAAACCCAGCTAGACAGCGAATACCGTTACCACACATTTCTGGTTCAGAACCATCGGAATTAAAAATCCGCATTGTGTAGTCAGTGTCCTTGTCACCGGGTAAAGCAAAAATCACACCATCAGCACCGATACCGAAATGGCGATCGCACCATTTTACAGCTTCCTCAGGTGTGATTAACGGAGTGGATGAGATCCGGTTATCAATGAGAATGAAGTCATTACCCAAACCTTGATACTTAGTAAATTCGATTGCCATTTTCGCCTAGATGAATTATTAAAGATTAGTTACTACTTATTAAATATTGTCCTTATTACCAAAAATGGCAACAAATAACTTTGACACATCCCTGCCGAGTATTCGCCAATTACAAAGTTGGATTAAAGACAAAGGCATCACAGAGTTTAAACTGGTGACTGGTGATGTAATTACAGGTAGAGTTTTTTGGCAAGATCCTAATTCTGTCTGCATTATAGATGACAATAATCAGCAAACCATAATTTGGAAACAAGCGATCGCTTACATGAAAAATCAGGGGTGATTGGGCATGGGTGATGGGTGATTGGTAATTGGGGATTGGTGATTGGGGATTGGTGATTGGGGATTGGTGATTGGATAATCTTCAAATCCGTGTCATCCGTGTAATCCATTAAATCCGTGATCGTGATTGGTGATAGGAAAAAAACCACTCAAACTCTTATTTCTCTGTGAACTCTGTGCCTCTGTGGTTCGTTTCTTCCGTAAACCTTAAATAAAAGGAATTTCACAGGAAACAGTAAACAGATGTTGAACTTGAATTAAGTCACTGAGACTACCACAAAGCAACACTTGATCACCTGCCCGTAAATCCATATTTTCAGAAGGAAAACGGATAAACTTGCCATCTCGCCGAATTGCTTGTACTTGTAAATCTTGCTGTCCTTCACCAATTAAATCCGCCAAAGTTTTACCCAAAACCGGATAATCATCCCGCACAGTCACCCACTGACAAGCACTATTTTCACCGGGAATGGTAGCCTGTCCTTGGGCTAACTCTGCTAAAGCCGCCAATTCCTCAGTTTCTCCTACCACCAACAAGCGATCGCCCTCTTTTAAGGTAGTTTGATTGTTAGGATAATCAATCTCTTCTCCGTCACTGCGACGAATGGCCATTAAACTTGCCCCGGTTAAATAGCGCATATCCGCTTCTTCTAAACTCATACCAATTAAAGGAGAAGCAGAGGGTAAAGTGTACCAACGACGATTTAAATCACGGGTTACTTGTTGCAAATGACGGGAAACTTCAGAAGGAGAACTTTCTGGACGAAAATCTGAATAATGATCAGTACGGATTTGATCCATTTGCTGTTGAACTGCGGCTGGTGACAAACCCACCCCCGTTAATAAATGGGTAGCCATTTCTAAACTAGCTTCAAATTCTGGCTGTACAACCTCCTTAGCCCCCAATTGATAAAGTACCTCAATATTTTTATCTTGGGTAGCACGGACAACTAAATCTAATTCTGGGCATAATTCCAGCGATCGCTTTAAGCATAGACGAATACTAGATGGATCAGGAAGAGCGATCGCCATTCCCCTAGCATGATTAACCCCGGCTGTTTCCAAAACATGAAAACTCACAGCATTACCGTAAACATAAGGAATTTTCCCATCTCGTAACTGCTGAATCCGGCTTTCTGATTGGTCAATCACCACCACAGATAATTGATTTTGCAGCAACAACTTGACCAAATTTTTACCAATGCGTCCATAACCGCAAACCACTATATGATCTTTTTGCGGTAAATCTTCCGAAATGTCACGGGCTTGTTCTTCCACAAAGTAGGGTTTAAGCCAGGGCATTGATTCGGCAAAGTTGAATAAAAATGGGATTAATCGCAATACAAAGGGTGTTAAAACCAAGGTAACGGCAGTAGTTCCCAAAATTAGTAAATATACCCTCCTGGAAACCAACCCTAAAATCTGCCCCTCACTTGCTAAAACGAAGGAAAATTCCCCAATTTGCGCCAGTCCCAACCCAACAATTAAAGCGGTTTTTAATGGGTAGCCAAATAACTTAACCAGGGGTGTAATAATTAAAAATTTACCAACAAAAACCAAAGCCACCAATCCGAGAATTAATTCCAGGTTATTCCACAAAAATAACGGATCAATTAACATCCCAATGGCAGCGAAAAACAAACTAGCGAAGATATCCCGTAAAGGTTCAACAATACTCAGGGTTTCGTCAGCGTATTCCACCTCAGAAATCATCAACCCAGCCACAAACGCCCCCATTTCAATAGAAAGTCCTAAATGTTCTGTGAGGAGGGCAATACCCAAACACAGACTTACAACTCCCAATAAAAATAACTCCCGGCTTTCGGTACGGGCAATTAATCGCAGCAAAGGGGGAATTACCCAAATACCCGCCACAACTGCACCACCGGCAAAGAGTCCGATATAGACCAGGGCTTTTAGTATCGCTAAACCAATGGTTTCTGGTGGTTCGTGCAGGGCTGGTAATACTGCTAACATTAATCCCAGTGCCAAGTCCTGAACTACCAAAATCCCCAACATTACCTGACCGTGGGGAGTTTCGGTTTCGTTGGCTTCCATCAAGCACTTGAGAACAACAGCCGTAGAAGATAGAGAGAGAATTGAGCCTAAAAATACACCTTTAGCGGGTAATACGCCCCAAAACCCCGTCACACCACAAACCAAAACTGTGATCAGAATGGTGAGGGTAATTTGTAATCCACCTCCACCGAGAGCGATCGCTTTTACCTTCTTCAATTCCGCAAAGGAAAATTCCACACCCAAAGCGAACAATAACAAGGCTACCCCAAACTGAGCCAAGGTTTCCACCTGTACCAGTTCTTTAATTAATCCCAGTCCGGCTGGACCGATCACCATCCCACCAATCAGATAGCCTAACAAAACAGGCTGTTTTAACAGTGCAGCTAACAGTCCACCACAGGCAGCTACAGCAAACACCAAGACTAAATCAACAATTAACCTAAAATCTTCTTGCACTAATTTTCACGGAAATATCAAGACGTATATAGAACAAGCATACAAAGTTTTTAGCTATGGTGATTAGATATCGAACAGCTTTGAGATAATTTTCTTTAAAATAGTTTCGCTATTATATCTTATAATATTAAATAAGTACAATCGTAGTCAAACTAATTTTAATTAGCACAAAAATTATCATCTCCCAAAATAGCGATATTTAAGCATCAAATAATACTTTCATCTGTTCAATTTATCAGTTAGTAATTCAATTACCAGACTTTAGGTTCAAATTTGCTATTATTGGCAATAATAACCGAATCTCCTGCTGGCTTAATCACAAATAACCCTTCTTGAACTGCGTAAATATCTGCTCTTTCATCTATTTTAATTCCTGCTACTGCTCCATAAAGTTGATAACTTTGATATTTAGGAAATGCCATTTTAAATCGTTCTAATATTTGTAGAAATCGTTTAACATCCCGCACTTCTAAATGAGATTTAACTTCAATTGCCACAACTTCATTAGTATTTTCAGCCAGGATATCAATTTCTAGAGAACCCTGGGTATCTTGGGCATCAACTCGTAAGGCAGTATGATGAACATTAATTCCCTGTTCTTGAAATAGTCTAGCAGTGGCGGGTCTAACTAGGTTTTCTACAAATTCTCCCCAACGGCTAGTTATTCCCCCCACCTGTTTGTTAGTTTGAGCCACAATTTTGCGGAGGTCAGCCATTTCTTGTTCGTAGACACGTTGGCGTTCCTCGAAAGCTTGTTGGCGTTCCTCGAAGGCTTTTTGGAAAGCTTGTTGCTGTTGTTCGCGTTCTAGTCGGAGGTCAGCCATTTCTTGTTCGTAAACACGTTGGCGTTCCTCAAAAGCTTGTTGCTGTTGTTTGCGTTGTTGTTCACTTTCACGGAATAGGGCATAGATATCTTCTAAGGTAATTTCGCTCATGAGTTATGGTGTACGATATTGGAATTTAGTCCAAAAATGCTGATTTTTTTATTAGACACGGAAGAAGAAACAGAAGTTTTTCAAAGTTGTTCCAAATAACTTAACAAATCGGCCATTTCTTGGGCGCTCGGTTGAAATTTCGGCATGGGGGGCGTTTCACCGCTAATAACTTGGTGAATTAGTCCATATCGGGATTTGTGCTTAGAAACAGCTTGTAAGCTAGGCCCCACTAAGCCATCAGCTTCCCAGCCGTGACAACCTGCACAGTTAATTTGAAAGATAGCGTGTCCTTGTTCTGAGTTTCCCGTAAGGGATAGAACATTTTTGACATAAGGATCGGAGGCTTTGACCATCTGAATAGCAAACAAGGCTAAAGGGATTGCTATGAGTATCGCCAAAGCCGAAAAAGCGATCCACTGAATTAGAGTTTCAGATTTGGTAAGCTGGTTATCCAAAAGGTTTGCTTTCACAGTCTAGGGTGCAAAGAAAATTTTCTTTTCTACACATAGCTTAAAAGTTCTTGATTGTGTCTGCAAGTACAAAACATAATATTTTGGAAAGTATTTATAGTTCAAACCCATATTAAGGCGGGGAATCAATGCCAGATTTGGTAAAATCAAAAACAGGAACTAAATATTAAATTTTTGCAAGCAGGAGATTTACAGTGGTTGAACCCCTACTATCAGGTATTGTCCTTGGTCTGATTTTTGTTACCCTCAGTGGTCTATTTTACGCTGCCTACAGACAATACAAGCGTCCTAACGAATTAGGAGGCTAAAACTCAAGCTAGAGACTGGGGACTGGGGACTGAGGACAGTGTAATCAAGTTTCTCCCCTTTCTCCCGCTTTCGCTACAGTATTAGAACTTGACGAGTAGAGAAATTCCTCATGTAGGGATTCTCCGCTTACAAATTTGCTTAACGGATGTCAAGAGTACATAATTACTATTTAATTGCTCAAAATTTACTGATAAAGAAAAACTAATAACTCATAAATATCACAATACAAACTTATTATTTCTGCCCTTCAACCCCTAAAATCATTCCCTTCCTTATTAACCGAGGTACTTCAAAAAACTATGCTATAAAATATACACGTAAAATGTTATGATTTCTTTAATCAAAAATCAACAAAGGCATGATAATGTTTTAATCTCATTGTCTTCCTTTGGTGCTTCCGCCTATGTTTCAGCATGATTTACACCCACAACACCTTCAAGAACTTGTCAATGGCAGTAGTATAAATATACACTTAGTCCAATTAAACTTTATATCTCTCCAAGGTGTCAGCGCCTATGATTACCTGCTGATTTCCGACAAACTCCCTCGCACTAACACAGGTATGGTTACAAATGCCTGGTTGCAACGTTATAATCATATTACCCAAGGGGGTTGGTGGTGTTCTGGACGAGATCCTCTGAATGATTGGCAGATGATGGAATGGGGATGCTTTAAACCAACTCAACCCCGAAAAAATCAAAATGGCAAAATAATCAAGTACGAACATCCACCCAGCACCCCAACAAGGGTATTTTGTCTGCGGGTAACTCTACAAATTTGGCAACAAGTCGCCCAACGTTACAATATAGCTATACCCGACAACATTACTATTAGTACAGACGGCGAAGCTGAAGGTTTTTGGCAATGGGTAACAGAACTTAATATCCCCATTATCATCTGCGAAGGAGTGAAAAAAGCAGCCGCACTTTTAACACAAGGTTATGCAGCCATTGGTGTTCCGGGAATTACTAGCGGTTATCGAGTTGTTAAAGATGAATTTGGTAAAGTTACCCGTCGTCAGTTAATACCTGATTTAGCCGTATTTACCACAACAAAACGCAGTTTCTATATCTGTTTCGATTTTGAAACTCAAGACAAAAAAATTGCTGCTGTTAATAATGCTATTTCTCAACTTGGTTGTTTATTTCAACAAAATAATTGTGCTGTTAAAGTTATTGAATTGCCAGGTATCGAAAAAGGTGTTGATGAATTTATTGCTGCGAAAGGTGGATTTGCCTTTGATAAAATTTATCGTCAAAGCGTTGATTTAGAAGTTTATCTTGCCCAAACTAAACCCCATACGGAGTTAACAATTCCCGCTGCACTCACCGTCAACTGTCCATATTTAGCAGATATACCTTTTCCTACCTCTGGGTTAGTGGGAGTGAAATCGGCTAAAGGTACAGGTAAAACCACAGGACTACAAGCAGTTGTTAATCAAGCAAAAAGTCGTAATCAACCAGTTTTATTAATTACCCATAGAATCCTTTTAGGTCGGTTTTTATGTGACAAAATTGGGATTAAATGGGGTATGGGATATGAGCCTTGGAGCATGGAAGAAGAACCGGAATTACCAATTATTAAATATCAAGTACCTATTGCTAAATCCTTCGGTTTATGCGTTGATTCTATTTGGAGATTAAATCCAGACGATTGGCACGGGGCAATAGTAATTTTAGATGAAGTTGAACAATCTCTTTGGCACTTACTAAACAGTAATACTTGTAAACAGAAGCGGGTTAAAATTCTTAGAATATTTCAACAACTTATTTCTACAGTTATCGCTACAGGAGGTTTAATTATTGCCCAAGATGCCGACTTATCAGATGTTTCTCTGGAATACTTGCAAGGGTTGACTGGAGTTAAGGTAACGCCTTGGGTAGTTGTAAATCAGTGGAAACCGGATAAAGGTTGGGATATAACTTTTTATGATTCACCCAATCCTACTCCATTGATTCATCAATTAGAATTAGACTTAATTGCTGGACGTAAATGCTATGTAACTACAGATAGCCGTTCTGGACGTTATAGTTGTGAAACGATTGAAAGTTATTTGAAAGAGCGGTTGCAAAAATTACGCAGAGAATTTCCTAATACTTTAGTAGTTAGTAGTCATACTACTAATACACCTGGTCATGCAGCATCAGATTTTATCGCAACTATTAATGAAAAAATTATTGATTATGAAACAGTTTTTGTAACTCCTAGTTTGGGAACAGGTATTAGTATTGATGTTCAACATTTTGACCGGGTTTATGGAATTTTTCAAGGGGTAATTCCTGACTCAGAAGCACGTCAAGCATTAGCTAGAGTCCGGGATGATGTACCTCGTGTAGTTTGGTGTGCTAAACGTGGTATTGGTTTAATTGGTAGTGGTAGTACAAATTATCGTTTGCTTTCTTATTGGTATCAAGAGAGTCAAAAAGAGAATTTAGCTTTGCTTAGTCCTTTACATAAAATAGATGTAGATTTACCTTTGGTTTACGACCCGATACATTTACGAACTTGGGCAAAATTATCTGCCAGAGTAAATGCTTCTATTCGTCTCTATCGTCAATCTATGCAAGATGGTTTAATGGCTGATGGTCATCAAATCCAAATGCGGAGTAATGAGGTTCAAAATAATATTCTGCGGGATTTGCGTTTAGCTTTTTTGGCTACTGATTCTAATGATTTTGATACTCGGAAAAGGTTAATTTTAGAAATTGTAAAAGTTCAAAAAGATTGGGCGCAAAGTCGTCAAAAAGCTAAGGAAATAAAACGTAAAATTAAGGAAATTAAACAACAACATCAATTAGCATTAGCCACTGCTGTAACTATAGCTAAGGATATTGATTATGTAGAATATGAGCAGCTATTAAATAAACATTCTCTCAGTGATGCAGAACGCAACCAAATTAATAAATATATTTTGAGACAAAGGTATGGGGTTGAAGTAACTCCTCTGCTGAAATTACAGGATGATAGGGGATATTATGGAGAGTTATTAATTCACTATTATCTAACCCATGAAAGTGAATATTTTCATGTCAAAGATGAGCAAGAATGGCATCAGCAGTTGTTTTGGGGTGAGGGAAAGGTTTTTCTTCCAGATTTAAAAACCTATACTTTGAAGGTTGAAGCTATGCGAGTTTTAGGAATGCTACAATTCCTTGAACCTGGGAGACAATTTAGTGAAGGTGATGCTGATTTAATTTGGCTAAAAACTGCGGTTGTTCAGAGTAGCAAACATATTAAACGAGCCTTGGGTATTGATTTGCTTAGGGGTAAAGAGGTGGTGTCTGGTATTAAAATAATTAACCGAATGTTGGGTTTATTAGGTTTGAGGTTAAAACGGGTAAATGATATTTATCAAATTGATCCAGATACTCTAGATGATGGTAGAAAAAAAATATTTGTGGTTTGGCAAAAACGGGATGAATTAATGTTGGCTCATTTGAAGGGTATAAATAATGAAATGGTAATTGACACTCTCAGGTCTCAAGACACTGATATCTTGTTGACAAAATAAATTGGTTGCTCACGTCTTTTGTATGGTGATTGAGGATTGATTATAACAAAACCTTTAGGAGGGGGCAATGGTTATATTGTCCATATTTTGGATTTTGAGGATTAGTTTTTTCTTGTTCCTGAAAATTTTTATTTGTCTGAATCAGGATACCCAGGATTAGAGGATTTACAGGATTAGTGTTTTTCTTGTTCCTGAAAATTTTTATTTGTCTGAATCAGGATTTACAGGATTAGAGGATTTACAGGATTTTTTATCATGTTTATCTGGGAATGTTTTGGATTTTAACGATTATTTTTTCTCTTCATCCTGAACATCCTTAAATCCTGGACATCCTGATTCAGACAGTAGGGTGTGTTAGCGAAGCGTAACGCACCAAAATTGATTAAATTTAATCTCATGAATTAATATGAGTTAGGCTTATGGTAGAATTATTCATGTAGATATTAGAGATGGAAAAATTTGGATTCAGAGAGATTTTACTGAGGAAGGCGTAGCTAGTGAGTTGGTAGAATTGGGAGTACCAAAAACGGATATTGTTTTAGGTTTTAAGCCACCTTATATGAGACAGGTTACTGGTTTTTCATTGGGTTAGATTTTTTCTTCAATTGTTGGATTTTAGTAACTTGATGATTAGTTAGTTTTTTGGAGTATAAGCGTTTTACTTATCCCTTTTTTCATTCGTTTTGTGTTATGGATTTATTTAATGAACCACGAAGGCACGAAGAACACGAAGGAAGAAAGGAAAAATAGGCTAAAAACTAACAAAATTTCTCATGTCAACTCGTCTCTGTACATATCATTTGTTTTTCTGACATATACTTTTAAATTTGTGTCCTTAATTCTTGCCTGGAATTTATCTTGGTTAACATATAACCCTTTTAATATGTTAAAATCTTGTAAATTCTTTTTCTTAAAAATATAAGGATTGACAATAAAATTTTCTGATTCTAAATCATATAGACCGAGGATGTATTGAGGAAATAAAGTGCCTTTTATAGCTACTTCTTCCTGTTTATGTATTTCTCTAGAATAAGTTGGGAATCCTTGCCTTTCATAATCTTGATAAAATTCTTTTGATATCTCAGCATTGATGCCATGTTTATATAAAGGTCTAGGAACAATATATAAAAATATTACCGATTTTTTATCTGGAATAGATGATTTATTATTTTTTGTGTGTATTGCATATTTGTACGCTTCAGCTTTGTCCTCACTAGTTGATACAAAAAGCGACTTTTTTTTAAAATTTCTTCCGAAATTATGCAAAATAAATAAATAGTAATCTCTAATTCTTTCTCGCTCACTTTCTTTGTTATTTTTAACATTATTGATTAGATTTATAAAATTGCCTTTGTTATCTAACTTACTGAAAAAATTGGTAAATTCTATATTACTTAATTTAAACTCAGTTTTTATGCCTTCATCACCTCCATAATTTGTAGCTAAAATTGTGTGAATTTGATCAAATATAAAATTGAATGTATCATCTGAAGTATCATCAATCGTTCTTAAATAACTATCTTGTGAATTATTTGGGTATTCAAAGAAATGTTTCGCTTTATCACCAAAATAAAATATTTTACAAAGTAATTTACCTGCTTCATCTTGAAAAGAACTAGATAATACGTTTTCTAATATTTGTTTTTTCTGTCCTCTAAACAAAATTATAAACTTATCTTCTTCATATAATGAAATCAAAGTTTCCCAAAAACTTACTAATTTTTCGTGTTCTTCATTTGTTAATTCAATTACTCCAGTCTCACTGGATTCTTTAGGAAGGACAATTTTTGATTGAAGTACATTTTTTAATTCATTAAAATTTTTATCTCTATTCGATTGATTAGTTTGAGAATTCATATTTTTCTATCCTGTAGATTAAGCTAATTTTATTGATCGATTTAGTGTAATAGTTAGGGTTTGGTTGGGTTTTACTACTTTCAACCCAACCTACGAATATTCTTAAACGCTCAATATTGTCTGTGACTCCATAGCACCAAGTTTTCGAGCTATCTGATCATACAAAGTAACTATTTTTTCTGCTACATTGCCAGCTTCTTCTTCACTCATTTTTGTAGTAGTTGCTTGAACACTACCTTCGTTACTTGTAGCTTGAATTTCAGTTAATCTTTTGTTAATTTCATTAAATTCTTCTCTTAATTCTTCAGGAAAATCATTTGGTTCATGAAGTCTAATTAAAGCGTTTATATAAGCAGAATGGAGTCTATCTTGTATGCTTTCGTTAGATGAAGCTAATATTTCCACGGCTGAGTACAGCTTTTCTCTTGTATAGTTTAGAGACATAAAATCACCTTGTTACAGTCTTACTAAACAACATAGTAGTAATAATTTTTAAATGTGGTTGCGTATTAACCGTACTAAATGATGGTAGGATTTTATCACCATCCACATCCTGTTTGAAAATTAATTAAGCAAAACCACCATCCAACTTTGCTCTCAAAGCGCAAATATAAACAATAGCTGGAATAACTCTTTTATAACTAGGTTCTGTCAACTGCCATATAGTAAATAATCCTGCACCTATCCAACCAACCGGACCGAGAACCAGAGCTATTGTACTTGACATAGTTGTATAAACAACAAAAGGTAAAGTAATTCCTATCATTCCGGTAAGTGCGCCAAGAGATGTTGAAGCTAGTAAATAAATACCAAAACCAGACAATTTAGCACCAGTCAAAGCAAGAAAAATACTACTACTTCCTAAAAGTTCACCTCCTTTATCAAATTGTGATGCTGTTTTTCGTAACTGTTCTTCCATTTCTCGTTTTTGCTGTGGGGTCATTTTTTCCCACATTGTTTCCATTACCTTCTGTGCAATTTTAATTTCCATGACACTAGCAGATTCATATTTATCACATTTGATTTTTAATTTTTTAGCAGCCCCTCTAACTATTTTTTGATAACTTGGATGATCATCAAATATTTCATTAAATATATAACTAGCTGCATCTTGACTCTTCTTAGATAAACGATCAATAATACGATCAACAGTTGGTTCTTTAGCTTTGAGAATATCTGCTAAAGCTTTTATTTCATCAAACGATGCACGATTCAATAAATATTTAAGGTCATCCATATCATTAAGAAGTATTAACGGTTACTTGTTTACTTCTAAAAGTATATCAAATATCACTCAATATTCAATAGATCGCTGTGCTGTGTTCTTCCTTTGCGTCTTTGCTCCTTTGTATCTTTGCGCGAAACAAAAAATATTCATAACCCGGCGAATATAATTCGCGTCTACACAGACAAAACCCGCCTTCGCGGGTTCAAAAATCTTATTTTTAGTCCACGAAGGTGGACTTTGTTTGTATAGCCGCGATTTATAATCGCCTGATTATCCCCTAAAATCACAAACCAACCGCTTAAAAATAGACACAGAAACAATAGTAGTATTCACTAAATTCTGTGCTTCATTAAAATCAGCATCTCCAGTAATTAAAAAATCCGCCCCTGCTGAAACAGCACAAGCTAAAAACTTTTCATCTTTTCTATCTCTAGCAAAATCTATTGTTACCTGAACATCAACTAATGTAGTCACCAAATCTATAACATCTAACCATTCTTTTCTGACTTCATCAGTCAACTTAAACTTCTTCCGACTTAACACATCCTGATACTCTGCTACAATCTCCTGAGAAACAATCCAATCACAATTAGGACTATCTACAACAAATTGAATCACATCCCTTGGTTCTCTCCCCTTGAGAACAGCAGAAACCAAAACATTAGTATCAATAATAACTTTCATTTCCCACGCCGATAAGCTTCAATTTCTGCTGCTATTTCCTCATCTGTAACCTCTTCCACACCAGGAATAGCCTGAGTTTTATCAAATAAATTCCGCAATTTATTACTAATTGTAGCTTGCGGGTTATCTTCAGCTAAAACAATAATCTCCACACGCTGTCCAACCTGAAAAGGTAAATCAGATAAAACTACCTGCTTTGGGTCTTCAATGATGATATAAGTCTTGTAAGCATTCATGATTTATTCTGCGATTTATCCTATATATATTTTATGATACTTTTTTCTTTTACATCTTTGCGCGAAATAAAAACCCAAAAAATACCCATCATTAATAATTTGTTTTGATTATAACTGATTATTTATTATTGATAAATGCCATTTTCAAACCCACCTCTCAATTTTCTTCCTTCCTGCTTCATTAACTCTGCGTCCTCTGCGCCTCTGCGGTTCATTAAAAAAAATCTAGGGGCAGACCGTCGCCCACCCCTAAAAAAATCAGGTAATACCAAAAACGATCGCTAACCCCAAAACAGCCCCAAACACAATCAAGGCGTAGAATTGAGCGCGACCATTTTCTAGATATTTCAAACCTTCACCACTCACCAGAGTAAAGAACCCGGTGAGATTAACAGCACCATCTACCACGCGGAAGTCTACTTCCATCACTTGTCTAGCTAGACGACGCAAGCCAAGGACAAAGACACGATGATAAATGTCATCAAAATACCACTTATTCAACGATAACTCGTACAGTGGTTTAATTTGATTAGCGATCGCACTTGGGTCAATTTTCCGAACCAAATACATCAACACCGCCAAAGTAATCCCCACCACAGAAATAGCCACTGAACTACCCGCCATAATATAAAACTCATGGGGGTCAAACTCAGCCGCCTTTTCCATCACTTCCGCGAGGGTTTCATTAGGCGAATAGATGAATTGCTCAAAATAATTGGCGTAAGGTGTACCCACCAACCCAATCAACATCGAAGGAATGGCCAACACCAACAACGGTAGAGTCATTGTCCAAGGTGACTCATGGGGAAAATCGCTATGGTGTCCGTGGGAGTCATGGGCGGCCAATTCTCCTTTTTTCATCGCCCCAGGGCCAAAGTTAGGTGCTAATTCTACTTCACCTAAATCAGCGACAACTGCGGCTGCCTGTTTCAACTTTTGCTTAATTTTCTCGTCATTCCCCCGGAACTTGCCTTCAAATGTCGAGAAATACATTCTAAACATATAAAAAGCCGTAATTCCTGCCGTCAACCAGCCAATCAACCAGAGGAACGGGTTAGCTGCAAAAGCCGCACCGAGAATTTCATCTTTTGACCAAAAACCAGCAAAGGGAGGAATCCCGGAAATAGCCAAGCAACCAATTAAAAAGGTGAACCCTGTGGCGGGCATATATTTCCGCAGACCGCCCATTAAGCGCATATCCTGAGCTAAAACCGCATCATGACCCACAACTCCTTCCATGCCGTGAATCACCGACCCAGAACCCAAGAATAACATCGCTTTGAAATAGGCGTGGGTCATCAGGTGGAAAAGTCCAGCACTGTAAGCCCCGACTCCCATAGCCATTACCATGTAACCGAGTTGGGAAATGGTGGAGTAAGCCAAGCCCTTTTTGATGTCGTTTTGGGTAATGGCGATCGTCGCCCCCAAAAACGCCGTAAATGCCCCTGTAAAGGCGATGACGGTCATTGCGGCGGGTATTTGTTCAAAAACTGGGTACATCCTGGCAATCAGGAATACACCAGCCGCTACCATTGTCGCTGCGTGGATTAAAGCAGAAATTGGGGTGGGTCCTTCCATTGCATCTGGTAGCCAGACATGGAGGGGGAATTGGGCTGATTTAGCAACGGGTCCAAGGAAGACTAAAATCGCCAACAGGATGGCGAGGAAATTGCTCACAGCACCGGTTTCTACCAGGGCAGCTAGGCGATCGCCCATGACCATAAAATCAAAGCTGCCTGTCGCCCAGAATAGTCCTAGAATGCCCAATAACAAACCAAAGTCACCGACGCGATTGGTCACGAATGCCTTTTGACAAGCATCTGCTGCTGCTTTGCGATCGTACCAAAAGCCCACGAGGAGGTAGGAACACATCCCTACCAATTCCCAGAATATATAAATTTGTACTAGGTTGGGACTGACCACCAGACCTAACATCGACGAGCCAAATAAGCTGAGATAGGCGTAAAACCGCACATAACCAGGATCATGTGCCATGTAGCCGTCGGTGTAGATCATCACCAATAAAGCCACTGTGGTAACGATCACCAGCATCAGGGCTGTCAGGTGGTCAATAGTGTAGCCCATGCTCAAGTGAAAATTGCCCGCAGAAGCCCATTCAAAGGTGCGAAGATAAGGCGCGTGACCTTGAAATTGACTCCACAGCAAGGCCAACGACAACCCCATGGCTGCTCCCATGAAGGAGATAATCACTACAGCATTAAGCTGTCGCAGGCGATTTGTCACCTGATTCAACGAGATTAACCCTAGACCGACCAGCGTTGCCCCTAAAAGAGGGAAAACTGGAATCAGCCAGGCATACTGATAGATTACTTCCATCACTCACGCCTACTTTTTAGAATGCTTAACAAAATCAGGATGAAGGGGAACGGGGAATGGGGAACAGGGAACTTAGCTTATTTTTGTCCTTCTGCTCGATTTCCCCTGTCTCTTTAAACCTTCATAACTTTAGCGTTGACTTGACTAACTTATCCCAACTATTAATAATTGTGACACACTCCCTTGAGGATAAAATACCCCACTCAATGACCTTTGAGTGGGGTGTTAAGCATGGTTTTATATTTGCAAGAACTGGGAATAGGGAATTTTTAACAGACAAAATGGTTGAAAGTCTTTTGGTGTCTGAGTTTCATCAACTCTATCTGCTTTTTGCCAGTTCACCAAGAGAGTTCCAAATAAAAACATATTCCGCATTTATGAGGGCAGGGGGCAGGGGGCAGGGGTTAGAAGTATACTTTCTCCTGTTGCCTGTTGCCTGTTACCTGTTGCCTTTCCTTGTTTCCGTAATTGAGTTTAATTTCTTCTAGGGCTAGTCGTAGGTCTTCTCGACCGCGAAACCCTTCTAAACGTTGGCGAACTATACCTTTTTCTATTAAAAGTAAGGTTGGTAATGATTTGAGTTTATAGGTGGTAGACAACTTAAAATTTTGATCTGCATTTACCCCAACAAGTTTAATTTCGCTACCACATTGGGTTTGAAATTGCAATAGTAGAGGGTGTATGATGCGACACAAGCCACACCAAGGTGCTTCAAAATTTACTAAAACTGGAATTGAGGATTCTAAAACTTCTTGAGTAAATGTCCGTTCACTAACCGACAACACCATGACGCCTCTTGGTTTATAAGGTTTTTATATCAAAATTAGCTAACACTAGCAGGGGAGGGCAAATGAAAATAGGGTTTTATTATGTTTTTGGTTTACTACACCAATGATGGTGTTGATTTTTGAGGACTGTTAACTCCTCTTTGCCCTTTGATCCCCAGGAAAGCTAATTATAAAGTATTAAGGCAATTTAGGGAACCCCTGCTAACAACTATTTGAACTTATCTTACATTGGTTTGGTGATAAGGTAAGAAGAAATTTCTATTTAGTTAGTATTTTCAGGAAATATTGGGGATCATCTTAAACTACCATGATATCTTACTTGTTCCTAGCATCAACAGTGGATGTAACCACCAGAGCAACCCGACGAAAATGGCGACTCCCAGATAGGCAGGACGGAGAAATTCTTGCCATTTTAAGGACTGACGACCATCCATAATTGCTTGGAAGGGAACAATGGAGGTTCTTTGTTTAGCTACTGCAAAGGCTTCTCCATAGCGATCGCTCAACCGCCGATCCCCATGCCAAACTCCAAATAAGTGATGCAGTACCAAACCAATAGATGTCACAAGGGTAAAGGTTGTACCTATCCATAGGGTGTGGGCAATACACCAAATCACCTGCCCTACCATTTGGGGATGGCGGGTAATACGGATGATCCCGGTTTCGTAGAGATGAACTTGGGGCTTTTGAATAGCCGCAATTTCTAGTAGATTGAATGTAGCAGGATATAAAAACAAAAATGAGATCGCTGACAAGACCCAAACTACTGCTCTGACTCCTGGTACGCCTTGGACTTGCCAAAGTTGCCAACCATCATAGCGGTGATTGAAAAAGTAAACTATTAAGATTCCAGCCAAGGGTAGGCTAATTAAAGCAAACAAAATGCGATAAAGTCTTGCTCCGATGTATTTCTCTGCCCAAGGACGCAAAGCTGCACCCCCACTGTGGGCGATCGCAAAGGCTAACTGTAAACCCAGCATGATCAATAAACTGGAGGTAAACCAAGGATTCGGCAACATAGATACAATTCGATTCAAAATGATCAAAGCTACTATTGGTAAGGATCTAGGACTCTAATAGATGGTATACAAGAGGATTTTTGTCAAGCTGTTGTGGTAATGTTTCTTTTTCGAGTTCACCCTATAAGTTTATGATGCAATAAATTATGCCTAATCAGAATTTATTGGTAAAGTTTCTCGTTTCTTGTTTGTGGGTTAAGCCTTATGTCTGACCTTCCTTTCACTTTAGATCAGTTACGTATTCTCAAAGCGATCGCCGCAGAAGGGAGTTTTAAACGCGCGGCTGATAGTCTTTACGTCTCCCAACCAGCAGTTAGTTTGCAAGTTCAAAATCTGGAACGGCAGCTAGATGTTCCTTTATTTGACCGGGGAGGTCGTCGCGCTCAACTCACTGAAGCGGGTCATCTACTCCTGAACTACGGTGAAAGAATCCTGAGTCTTTGTCAGGAAACTTGTCGAGCAATTGAGGATCTACAAAGTCTCCAAGGGGGTACTTTAATTGTCGGCGCTTCTCAAACTACTGGTACTTATCTCCTACCCCAGATGATTGGGATGTTTCGACAAAAATATCCAGATGTGGCTGTACAACTACACGTCCACTCTACCCGTCGCACTGCTTGGAGTGTGGCTAATGGTCAGGTAGATTTAGCCATCATTGGTGGGGAAATTCCCACTGAATTGGTAGAATCTTTGGAGATGGTTCCTTATGCTGAAGATGAATTGGCACTGATCTTACCGACTTTTCATCCCTTTGCCAAACTAGACACTATCCAAAAAGAAGACCTATATAAACTCCAATTCATTGCTCTCGATTCTCAATCAACTATCCGCAAGGTTATTGATCAGGTACTCAGTCGTTGTGAAATTGATACTAAGCGGTTTAAGTTTGAAATGGAACTCAATTCCATCGAAGCGATTAAAAATGCTGTCCAATCTGGTTTAGGGGCTGCCTTTGTATCTACTTCAGCGATCGCTAAGGAGTTACAAATGGGTGTACTTCACCGCACTCCTATCGAAGGTGTAGTTGTCAAGCGGACACTGTGGCTGATTTTTAATCCCAATCGCTATCGTTCTAAAGCGGCTGAAGCCTTTAGTCAAGAAATTTTACCCCTGTTTGCTACTCCTGAATGGAATCAAGATATGTTGAAAGTATCACCAAAATCTCTAGTGGAAACTACCATAGATACATCAATACGCAATTCTTCTGAGCCGGACTAAACACTGGAGTCAGGAGTCAGCACTTTGGTTCGGCTGCGCTCACCAACCACGGCTACGCTCAGTGACCGGAGGAATAATTAGAAGAAGAGAATATATAGTCTTGAATCTGGTCAAGTGATAGGTTTTTGGTAGTTTCAACGCTTATTCCTTGCAACTGATTCACCTTTTTCACCTTCAAACTCTTGATATATTGCAGTTTTAGGTTTATTAAGTAAACCCTAAATAAATCTGAGGGCTTGTACCATCAAGGAATTATTGGTCATTAGTTGAGATGCCATAGTTTTTAACTAATGACTAATCAATTATTGAATGTCACTTGCGACAATATAACCAAAATGGAAGTCTACTGCACCCGTCCACGATGCCCACGCCCAAAAAATTACTTTGCTGATTTAGATAATGTTACAACTTTAAGATCAATACAGCAAAAATATTGTACATCTTGTGGTATGCCACTGCTTTTGGATGGCCGCTATTTACCAATTAAATTACTCGGTAAGGGGGGTTTTGGTGCTGCTTTTTTGGCGAGCGATCGCCGGATTCCTGGAATGCCTTTATGTGTGGTTAAACAATTTCAACCATCAGGAAATTTAACTAGTTCTCAATTACAATTAGCACAGCAATTATTTGAACGGGAAGCGGAAGTTTTAGCTGATGTCGGTAATGCCCATGACCAAATCCCTGATTTATTTGCCTTTTTTCCCGTGGCAGTTCAAGGTTTACAACCAGGACAGCAAGAGCAATTTTTCTATTTAGTTCAAGAATATATTGATGGACAAAATTTAGAGGAAGAATTAATTCAAAATGGCAATTTTTCTCAAGCCCAATGTTTAGAAATTCTCAGGGAAATTCTGCCAATTCTCAAATTTATCCACGAGCGCCATATTATCCACAGAGACATCAAACCTTCTAATATTATGCGTCGTCAAGATGGGCGACTATTTTTGTTAGATTTTGGCGCAGTTAAACAAATTGCTAATTCTCCTTCTAGTTCCAATGTGTCCACGGGTATCTATTCTATGGGGTTTGCACCACCGGAACAAATGACCGGAGGACAGGTATTTCCATCTACGGATTTATATGCTTTGGGCGTAACTTTAATTACTTTGATGACGGGGATGGAGGCGGTTGAGTTATTTGATGCCTACAGTAATCAGTGGAAATGGCGTTCCTACACAACTGTTAACCCGCCTCTAGCTGATATTTTGGATAAAATGCTTTTACCTGCTGCCAATCAACGTTTTCAGTCAGCCCAGGAGGTTCTGGAAGCACTTTCTACTCCTTCTGTTCCGCCAACACCAACACCATCACCACAAATCCAAGCACCACCACAGAAACCAATACCAATTAAACCAGCTTTTCCTGTGTGGGAATTATTGGCTGGGGCGGCGTTTAGTGGCTTTGAGGGGGCATTAATAGCGATCGCTCTTTTCAGTCTAATTAAAAATCCTTTCCTCACCTTTGGTATTACCTGTATAATTTTAGGAGGCTTGATTTTCGCCCAAACTAAACGTTGGATTGAAAGGTTCGATTTATTAATTATTCCCACAGTTAGTTTTGCAATTATATTTTTTATCCCTTTTTTACAGTTTGGTTTGGCAATTCAGCAAATATTTTTTTTAACCGTCGCTGCTGCCTTAATAGCTACTAGCATTACTGCATTATTTCGGTTAATTTATAAATTATTATCTTTATTTTTGTAGCTGGAAGAGAAAATAATTATGTCACAAAAAAACGAAACCTTGACTTTGTTTTTAGCTACTATAATCACAATTGGTTTAATTTTTGGTGGACTGTGGTTTTTAATGGAACGTTGGGGGCAAATTACTAAAAGTCAACCTAATTCTACTCCTGATCCTACTAATTCTCCCAATCAGAACCCAATAGGAAATGTGATTAACCCTAATTTAGCCATTAGCAGTTGTAACGTTCCTAATCTCCCTCAAGGCATATTCAACTACGGAGGTAGTACGACATTCGCTCCCATTCGTCGAGATGCAGACTCTGTGTTAAAAAGTATCTGTCCTCAATTTGATTTACGCTACACTCAACCAATTAACGAAAAACCAGGTTCAGGAACAGGGATTAAGATGTTGATAGCTAATCAATTGGTTTTTTCCCAATCTTCCCGCTCTTTTAAACCAGAAGAAAATGCCGAAGCACAGCAAAAAGGGTTTAGTTTAAGAGAAATTCCTGTTGCTATTGATGGGATAGCGATCGCAGTTAATCCCACACTCAATATTCCTGGTTTAACTGTTGCTCAAATTAAAGATATTTACATTGGCAACATTACTAATTGGCAACAAGTTGGGGGACCAAATTTACCAATAGAAGCTTTATCTCGTCTTCAAGAAGCTGGTGGAACAGTAGAATTTTTTGTAGAAACTGTTCTTAATAAACAAAATTTTGGTAACAACATTAAATATATTGGTACTACTACAGAAGCATTACGAAAAGTAGCTGTTACTCCTGGTGCAATTTACTATGCTTCTGCTCCAGAGGTAGTACCCCAGTGTACCATTAAACCCCTACCAATAGGGCGTACAACCAGTAAATTAATTACACCATATCTCAATCCTTATGTACCATCATCTGAATGTCCTCTCAAGCGTAACCAGTTAAATAATCAGGATTTTCGCAGTGGAGATTATCCAATTACCCGCAATTTATTTGTAATTTTAAAACAAAATAACACCACAGATCAACAAGTTGGAGAAGCTTATGCAAATTGGTTGTTAACATCTCAAGGTCAAGAATTAATTGAAAAAGCTGGATTTGTGAGAATTAAATAACTCTAGCATTGTCTCCAATAACGCAAGTTGCTAATTAGGTAAAATGTCTGATCTTGTCTGAATCAGGATGTCCAGGATTAAAACAGAATACAGTTCAGTTAAAAATTTGTTCTCCTCATTCTCTGTGTCCTCTGTGTCCTCTGTGTCCTCTGTGGTTAGTTTAAAAAAAAGTTTCGGGCTTATCGGCTCAATTACGTTTGCGGCTACAATACATCACCAACAAAATAAATAAACCCATACCTACCAAATATTTAATCGGATCTGGAATAATGGGATTAGGTGATAAAAAACCCTCAATAATCCCAGCAATAACTAACATTGGCACAATACCAAATACTAATTGTACAGCCTGAGAACCGTAAAATTTTAAAGCATCCCAACGGCGATATTTACCAGGAAACAAAATAGCCCTAGCAATTAATAAACCTGAACCACCTGCAAAAAAGATCGCAGGTAATTCCAAAGAACCATGGGGAAAAACAAACGCCCAAAACGGATATGCTAGATTATTTTGTCCTACTAAAGTGCCAATTGCACCAATTAATAGTCCATTAAAAACCATTAAATAGGTTGTATATAATCCAGCCGTAATTCCTCCAGCTACCGCACCAAAGGATACTGCAATATTATTAATCATAATGCCACTGGAGGCCAAAGGTTCAATCCCCACAATTGAACCCATCCATAATTCACCTTTATCTCTGACTTGAGAAATTAAACTTTCAGGTACTATTAAAGACATAAAACCGGGGTCTTGCCAAGCATACCACCAGGCTATTACACCACCTAATACAAATAAGGCTGTAGCAGTGGCAATATATAAAAATGTTTGCTGTACAATAGAGGGAAAGCCCCAACGGTAAAATTCTCCTACCGCTTGCCATTCCTGTCGTCGCGAACCTTGGTAAATGACGGTATAGGCGCGAGTTGTTAAAGATTGTAAACTTTGGGTTAAAGTTTTGCTGACATCCTGACTGCGTGAACGTGTTAAGTCTGCGGCTACAGAACGATACAAACTGGCTAATTCTCTAATTTCAGCCGATTGGAGAGATTTTAGGCGTTTTTGTTCTACTTTTTTTAAAAGTGTATCGAGACGCTGCCAATTTTTTTCTCTTCTTGCTATCCAACGTTGAATATTCATAAAGTTTAAACATACTGAGTTTAATTTAGCTTAATATAGCATCAAATCCAATTCCCTTATTTCCAGGAAAATTTGATACTATGTCTCAAAACTTTGGTTCTTCCAATCCTACACAACCATTGAGTGTGGGTAACGTTGTTAGTGCCGGACTGCAACTTTACCGTTCTCATCTCAAAGAATATTTTTTACTGGCTTTGAGGGCTTATATCTGGGTACTTGTACCTGTTTATGGCTGGGCAAAGTGCTATGCTTTAGCAGCGTTGATTTCTCGTTTAGCTTTTGGTGAGTTGGTTAATCAACCTGAGAGTATCAAGTCTGGGGAAAGGTTTGTCAATTCCCGAATCTGGAAATTTTTGGGTTTATTGCTGTTAATGTTTCTTATTGGTATCGGAATAGTCATCGGCTTTGTGATTTTGTTTGGAATTGTTAGTATTTTATCAGCAGGAATGATTGGCAGTTTAGGTCAACAAATAAATCCTTTGATAGTTGTGGTATTTGCTTTGATAGCTATTGGTTTGAGTATTATTATGTTTGTTGGTTTTTTGTGGTTAATGACGAGGTTTTATTTAGTTGATCTGCCTTTAGCCATTGAAGAAAACGTTGATGCTACTTCAACTATTAGTCGTAGTTGGGAGTTAACTAAAGGTAATATTGGCAGAATTTTACTGATTTCCTTTGTTTCTGTATTAATCACTTTCCCTTTTCAAATTATCATACAGATTATTACCAGTATTATTCAAGTAATTTTTGCCCCTTTACTAGATAATGGTAATCCTGTTTTTTCTTTACTTTTTTTCGTGTTAGTTCTGGGGATCAGTTTTGCTGGTAGTGCTGTGGTTTTGCCATTTTTGCAAACAGTTAAGGCTGTTGTTTACTATGATTTACGGAGTCGGCGCGAGGGGTTGGGTTTGCAATTGCGCGATCGCGAAATTTAATTTAATAAATTGAATTACATTTATGCACATTTTCAATCGAGTAAAATTTAGCACTCCCGAAAGTGTGGAATTAGAATTTACTCTAGCTGGTATTGGCAATCGTGCCTTAGCTGTAATTATTGACTATCAAATTTTGGCACTGAGTTTAGTAGTGTTTGTGTCATTTTGGGTATTCATTTCCAATCAATTGACCGATATTGGAGTCCAGATTTTTGGTTCTAGTTTTGGTTTATGGATGACAGCGATCGCTTTCCTGATTCTTTTCATTATTTACACAGGTTATTTCGTGTTTTTTGAAACCTTTTGGCATGGACAAACCCCTGGTAAACGCATTGCTAAAATCCGTGTAGTCCAAGATGATGGCAGACCAGTAGGTTTACAACAATCAACCTTACGTGCCTTGTTACGTCCCATTGACGAATCTTTATTTATCGGTGCTTTTTTAATTATCTTTAATCAACGTGAAAAGCGTCTAGGAGATTTAGTATCTGGTACAATAGTTATTCAAGCTGAAACTGTACTTAAATCAGCAAAGTTGAATATTTCTGAACAGGCAAAATCATTTTATATCAGTTTGCAAAAAGTTTCTGAATTATCATTATTATTGCCTGACGACTTTGCCATCATTCGTGAATATTTACTCCGACGTAACGGAATGTCCCCAAAAGCCAAAGCATCACTATCTCTAAAATTAGCCCAACAAGTACAGGATATTATCGAATTAAAAATACTACCAGCAGATATTTCATCTGATGTATTTTTAGAAGCTATTTATCTTGCATATCAACAGCCAGAATTTTAACACCACCAACCTTGTTGAGATGTAATAGTCTAACTCTTGTGAGGTGGGCATCCCTGTCCGCCCTAATTTTTAAATAAATTAGATGCTTTTCACGTCGTCAAATTCTCTTCATCTCTATGTCCCATGCGCTACCCCAATTGCTTCAGAAAGACCTACCATTGACTGCACTTGCACCCATGCAGGATGTGACAAATCTCTGGTTTATGAAGATCATCGCTCATTATGGCAGCCCTGACTACTTCTTTACCGAGTATTTCCGCGTCAATGATACCTCACGGCTGAATCGTAACATTCTGTCAGCAATAACGGAAAATAATACGGGTCGCCCCGTTTTTGCTCAAATGATTGGTGAAAGTATTCCCGATTTAGTCAGAACAGCCAAGGAACTCTGCAAATATAATATCGCGGGGGTAGACTTAAATATGGGCTGTCCAGCGCCGAGAATCTATCGCAAAAATGTTGGGGGTGGATTGCTGCGAGAACCGGAAAAAATAGATCAGATATTGGGAGAACTGCGCTATGCTGTGAGCGATCGCCCTTTAACTGTCAAAATGCGCGTAGGTTTTGAAAATACAGATAACTTTTACCAAATACTAGATATAATCAATCGCCACAACATTGATTTACTGAGTTTGCATGGTCGCACGGTGAAAGATATGTACCACGGGGAAGTTAAATATAATTTGATTGCGGAAGCGGTGAGACGGGTAGATTGTCCAGTGCTGGCTAATGGGAATATCAACTCGGCAAAAACTGCCCTGGAAGTGCTTTCTCAAACCGGCGCGGCGGGTGTGATGGTGGGACGCTGGGCGATTGGCAATCCTTGGCTTTTTAATCAAATTCGTCAGGCTTTGCGAGGAGAGGAGATCACACTTGTTCCTTTGGTAGATGTACGCAAGTATATTGATCGTTTACAGCAAACTCCTACAGTCTCAACTATGCCAGAGCGATCGCGCGTAGGCCACCTGAAAATGTTCCTTAACTACATTGCTTTAAGTGTTGACACTGAAGGTGATTTTCTGCGATTGATGCGACGGGTGCAAACTGAGGTAGAAATGTTTGATTTGTGCGATCGCTTTCTCCTTAGCGATATGACGAAAACTTTCGCCCTAGCACCTTCCTTGAGCGTGTAACTTTGGCAATTATTTAGTATTTGGGTGAAATTAAATTTCTAATTGATAAACGTAATCTAAAATTAGAATGAGGTAAAGATAGTTAAATAGAATTATGGCAAACTTAACACCAATAATTGATTCTATTGTTCTTAATTTTGGGGAAATCTAAGGAGAATTTTATGCAAGTTGCAATTGAGTTACCTGATGAGTTAGGCAAACAACTTTTGGAGATGCCTGATATGCAGCTATTATTACAAAAAGCTGTTGAAAAAATTTTGTTGGAGGAGCGACAAAAATACAGTTTGACACCGCTCACTGTCAAATCATCTCAATTATTAGTTGATCTAATTAATGATTTACCTGAATTTCCAACTTTCAAAAATCAAGATCCGTTAAAGTTACAAAGAGCATTACGCGATGAATGGGATTAAGTATTTGTTAGATACAAATATCGTTATCGGTCTACTTCAACAAGACTTAATGGTTTTGGATATTTTAAAAGACAAGCAAATTCAAATTTGTGAATGTGCTTATAGTGCGATAACTCGCATGGAGTTATTGAGTTTTCCCTCGATAACACCCACAGAAAAAGAAGCTATTGTATTTTTATTAAGTCGTATGACGTATTTAACGATCACCCCAGCAATTGAAAATGAAACTATCAGCTTTAGATATACTCATAAAACAAAACTGCCTGATTCTATTATTGCTGCAACTACAAAGCATCATGGACTTGAGTTAGTAACGTTAGATAAGAAGTTGGCAAATAAGCTTAAATTAGATGACTAACAGCATTCCGTTACAACTTTTTTCTGCGGCTAGATGGGTGCGATCGCTTTCTCCTTAGTGATATGATGAAAACTTTAGCCCTATCACCTTTCACTACTCAAAACCATCGCCCAGCAAAGTCAGGTCAAGGATGCTAAAATCACATCATTATGTGAAGAGTTAAGGATTAAACCGCCGTTGTGCAGACCTTCCCAAGGAGAAAAATAAATGACTCAAGCGATCGCCACAAATACATCTCTCTACGAGCGTGACTATCATGAGTGGGTTGAAAATGTTGTAAAAAATCTGCGTGCTAGAGACTTTGATCGGCTGGATATTAAGAATTTAATTGAGGAAGTTGAGAGCTTGGGGATATCTGACAAAAACGAAATTTTAAGCCGTTTGGCGACCTTGCTAGAGCATCTACTCAAGCGGATTTATGTTGATATGCCTCAAGAATTTAATGGCTGGGAACGAACAATTAGAGAACAGCGCAGACGTATTAAGCGATCGCTTAAAATATCACCTAGTCTTGCTCGCTTCTTTGTCGAGGTTTTTGACTATGCTTTTGAAGATGCTCTTGATGAAGTTCGTCAGGAGAAGGGCTATAAATCTGTCACCTTTCCTCATACATGGCAGTTTAGCCGCGATATTGATGCCATATTAAATGTTAATTTTTGGGAAATTTAAGGAGAATTTTATGCAAGTTGCAATTGAGTTACCTGATGAGTTAGGCAAACAACTTTTGGAGATGCCTGATATGCAACTATTAGTACAAAAAGCTGTTGAAAGAATGTTGTTAGAAGAGCGACAAAAATAGAGTTCGACACCGCTCACTGTAAAATCATCTCAATTATTAGTTGATCTAGTTAATAATTTGCCTGAATTTCCAACTTTCAAAGATCAAAATCCGTTAAAGTTACAAAGAGCATTACGCGATGAATGGGATTAAGTATTTGTTAGATACAAATTCTGTTACAACTTTTTTCTATGGCTAATGGGATGGGTGCAGATCGCTTTCTCCTTAGCGGTATGACGAAAACTTTAGCCCTAGCACCATCTTTGAGCGTGTAACTATGGCAATTATTTAGTATTGGGGTAAAGTATAAATAATTGATAAACATAATCTAAAATTAGAATCAGGAAACAAGGAGGTTTCTACTTATATTACATAAGGATTTGAGAATTAGGAAATTATTTTTGTGATTCCCAGAGTCATGGAAGAGGGTTAATCATTTGTGTTAAAATAATACATTACTAACAATCTTTTGTCATCTAATAGGTTTTACTAAATATTATGGAAAATATTAAGTCAAAAATACAATACTATTTACGTGTACATCATCATATCGAAATTAATTTTTTTATTTTAGATTCCCGTGTATATACCAAAAAAAGTATAAATATAAAAGAAGAATTAATATTAAACATGGAAGAAGGTTTAGAAACAGATACATTGTTACAAATCGGTATAAATTCTGATATTATGAGTACATTAACAGATACAGACAACGAAGAAAATCTTATAATAATTGAAATTGAATGCGATTTACAGTCTTACTCTTCTCATACAGAAATATTTGAGAAAGCAAGACCTCGTTACTTAACAATATTAAGTATTTTATCTTTTTTTACGGGAGAAGTTTTTACAGTTAGTCAAAAAATGTATACACAATTAATGTTAGGAAATATTTATGAAAATAATCAAATAAATACATTATTTATTAATAATGGAATTAATAAAACTGAAGATTTAAGTAAGCTAATTGATTTTATTAATAGCTCAGACAAACATAATAGAATGTTAATATATTCGCTTCTTGATAGGTGGAGAAAAGGTTTATATCTTCAAGAAGAAAGCGAAGATACTTTTTTGTATAATGATGAAGCACTGTTAGCCTATTATCATATTCTAGAATTACTATCGAGTGTATATGAATCACCATTGAAGAAAGATGTTGATGAGCTATGTAGTAATTTTCTAGATAAACTACTTGGTGATACTTACCACCTTTCCAAGAAAATTCTAGAAAACGAAAAACTTAATAAAAGTAAATCTCTAAAAGACCTATTAATTTCTGAAATATCTATTAAAATTAAAATATATTATATGCTTAATAAGCTTAAAATGCTTAATAATAAAAGCAAAGAAATAGTTGAAAAATTAATAAACGACAGAAATGCAGTAGCTCATGGTAGAGCAGTTTACCAAGATAATGTTATTTTTCCAGTTCCACCCTTTTTCCCTCTTGTAGAAGACTTATTTAATGAAATTGAAATTGCTAAAATAATTTCAGCCAGAGCAATTGCATCGCATTTAGGATTAAATACTTGGAAAAAAGAGTGGACAAATTTATTAAGAAATTTCAGAGTACCTTATGAAGTAGTACAGGCTTTTATTGAAAATAAATATTATTTAAATATTTCTAGTGAAGATTTTATAAATGGTAAAAAACACAAAGTAAGACCATCTGATATTTACTACTATACTGTGACTCGTAAAATTAAATTAAAAAAGTTAGAAGAAATAATATGTCAAATTATTATAGATACTGAAATTAATGAAATAAATGCTTTAGAATTTTCAGGAATTAGTATTTTACTATCAGATAGCAAAAATTATGTACTCTGCCAAAAATGTAGACAGATTATTAAAACTTCTTATGATAAAAACTGGATCAGTCATTCAGAATTCCGTGATATGTTTCTGTATTTAGAATATAAAAAATTTAATATCAATACAATCAAAAACTTACTTTATACTGAATAATTTATTTTAGATTTAAACTTTTTAAAGTTAGTTATATTCAAAACATATATTCTGCTATTTACGCTAAATAAGAAGTTGTTTGTAATGGTAAAATATTTTTTTACATTCATTTCCAGTTTTCTAATTGTATTAATAAATACCATTTTGACAACAAAAATAGAATGTTGTACAATATAGTTGTACAACTTCTTCAAGAAGAGAATGTTAAACAAAGAAACCACTTACTCTCAAGCAAGGTTGAATTTAGCAACTATCTTAGATCAGGTGTGTGATAACCGGGAAATAGTAGTAATTAAACGTCGTAATGAGAAAAATGTGGCGTTAATTGCAGAAGATGAACTTTCCAGTTTATTAGAGTGTGTTTATTTATTAAGATCACCTGAAAATGCTAAACGTTTATTTCGGGCTTTAGAATGGACACAAACAGCAATAGAAACTCCTCAAACATTGGCTGAATTAAAAGAGGAGTTAGGAATTGAGTAGTAAGAAAAAAAAGCCAGATACTCATAATGAAGAAAAAGAATTATCTGGTTATTTTCCTGTTTTTAGTCCTGATTTTAAAGCAGATTTGGCTTGGTGGTATAATCATGATAGAAAAAAAGGGGATAAGATATTAGATTTAGTAGCGGATATTCTTGATGGTCAACCGTTTACAGGCTTAGGTAAACCTGAACCTCTTAAATATATTGCTCCTGATACTTGGTCACGACGCATTGATTTAGAACATCGTTTGGTTTATAAAGTAACACAAAATAAAGTTTATTTTTTACAAGCTCGTTATCATTACGAATCAGATTAAAATCAATAGATATCTCGTGAAAATTAAATATGCGTTAATAGGCTTTACTCAATTACATAATTTTAAATTATCGGTTTTTCAAAAATGCTTAATCCTTTGATTTCATGAATAGGGCTTTAGCACTGCTAAAACCCTACCACACCTTTAGGTTTTGTCGTGATTGTTTAAAATCTCAAATCTCAGCAGTTTTGAGTGTATTAATTACAAATCCAAAGATGGACAATGTGGCTGACGATAATATTGCACCATATTATCAAACCTGCGTAGTTGAACCTGGTGAATTAAAAAATCTGGCAGATTTAAAGGCAATTGTTGATTCAATTCAGATAACATAGTGCTGAATTTTATTCGGTCTAGCTCAGGTGAAATTTCCCCAAAATAACCCAATGTAATATGGGCTGTCAAATGATAATGTTGCTCAATACCCAAAGCCATTAATTTCGGGTTTTGATAGATTACCCGACGGAATTGAATAATCTCCTCATAAGAGCGTTCATCCTTGGGAACTAAACAAACACCAATGGCTCTTGGCATCACTATCAATCCCAGCATTTGCCAGAAAATGGGTTGAGTAGCTTGTAACCTCGATTGTTTATACTGCTCAAAGGTTTCTCTTAAACAAGAGTTTAACTCCTCGATAAATTTGGGGTTTTCCTCACAAGCGTGAAGGTAAGCATGATCCCAAATCAAATCCGCTAAAGTTAAATGAAAACTAACAGACGGTACAGGTACAATCAAATCATTGTTGACAGGTAACTGTAAAAGCGACTGTTGACAAGACTGTAACTGAGTGTAAAAAGCAGAATTTGGCGTATCTTCTTCTGCTGGTGGGGTAATCAGCGTATAACCAGGGAAAGGCGCTGGTTCTCTTACTCCAGAATGCAGCTTAAATTTAGAAGATTCCTGTATATGCTGGACTTGGGATTTGTAAGCCTCTGGTAGCGTCATTCTTGCTACCCGGTTTAAATAGGTTTGGTAGTTGTCGTCCAATCTTCATACCCTCGCACTCTTTTGATAAATTGTAGGTAAATTAAGCCTCTACCGTCTAGAAAAAAAAATAATCAGGTCGGGGGGAATAGTATGCCAATGTATGTTTACTGGGGTGAAGATGATTTTGCGATGGAAAAAGCGGTGGCTGTTTTGCGCGATCGCATTCTCGATCCGATCTGGATTAGTTTTAATTATACATCCTTTGCGCCTGATCAAACGGATGCGATCGTTCAAGCTCTAAATCAAGTCATGACACCAATCTTTGGTGCTGGTGGACGTTTGGTATGGTTGGTTAACACTACCCTTTGCCAAAGCTGTCCAGAAAATGTGTTAGCAGAACTACAGCGTACTCTACCGGTTATTCCTGAAAACTCCCATTTACTACTTACCAGTCGTAATAAACCCGATGAACGTCTCAAAGGGACAAAATTTTTGAAGCAGTTCGCAACGGAGTTTCGAGAATTTTCTCTAGTCCCCCCTTGGAAAACGGATTTGTTGGTACAAGCTGTCAATCAAGCTGCTCAAACTGTGGGTGTAAAACTAACCCCCCAAGTTGGGGAATTTTTAGCAGAGTCCGTGGGTAATGATACACGACTGCTTTACAATGAATTAGAGAAGTTGCGGCTGTATACTCAGGGCAGTTCCAAGCCTTTAGATGTCCAGACAGTATCTCAATTGGTCAGAAATACTACGCAAAATAGTCTACAATTAGCAGGGGCTATCAGAAGTGGAGATACACCTAAAGCTTTAGGGATTTTAGCGGATATGCTCAATGCGGCTGAACCAGGGCTACGAATAGTGGCTACATTGATTGGTCAATTTCGGACTTGGTTATGGGTAAAGATGATGATGGAGAGTGGTGAACGCAATCCTCAAGCGATCGCTCAAGCTGCGGAAATCAATAATCCTAAACGCATTTACTTTATACAGCAAGAAGTCAAATCTCTTTCTGTTACACAACTCGTCTCCTGTTTACCTCTTTTACTAGAGCTAGAAGTCAGTCTCAAGCAAGGAGCATCAGAAATGATCATCCTCCAAACTAAGATAATCGAACTTTGTCAATTATGCCGAACTAGGTCATAAGGAACTTCTGACTCAAAAAATAATTCAAACTTATTATCATAATCTTGACTATAATTCTCTGTCACTTAGTTTTATGCAGAAAATCTACTGTGTCTTTGTTCCCACTGGTTTACAGCAAATGTTATCTAAATTATTGGTATTGTCTACTCTATCGCTCACTGGTTTGATTTCTGGGACTTTAGGTTGGAGTTCTCAAGTTGCTGCTCAAACTTTAAAGGTTAATAATACAGAAATCAGGAACTATGCTCAAGCTGTATTAGCAATGGAACCTGCTCGTCAAGAAGCTCTAGAAAAAATTAAAAAATTAATTGGTGGTAAAGAAGTTCCGAAAATTGTTTGCCATGAATCTAAAACCATAGATGCTCTTCCTAATAATATTCGAGATATTGCAGTTAATTACTGTAACAAGTCTCAAAAAATAGTTGAAGCTAATGGGTTAACAAGTGATCTGTTCAACAAAATTACTATGGAAATACCAAATAACAATACTTTAAAACAGCAAATATATAATATATTATTGGAGTTGCAAAAAAAACCATGATCTCGATCATCATCCCCAGATCCCCAACTTATCAAATTAGTCGGGGATCTATATCTTGATTAGTTTTAAGAAGCTGCTTGCAATTCTTGAAGTCTCTCTAAAACTTCTCTGCTGTGAATACTAGGGTTAACTTTGACAAAAGTTTCCCGCAGAATACCTTGAGGATCAATGATAAAACTATGGCGCATAGATAAATAACCAATCCAAGAACCATAAGCCTTACTCACAGCCCCATTTGTATCAGCTAAAAGGGGAAATTTTAACCCCTCTGAGTCACAAAATTCGGCATGGGAATCAATATCATCAGCACTGACACCAATGATTTGGGCGTTTTTTTCTAAATACTTGGGTAAGTCTTGCTGAAAACGACGTGCTTCAATTGTACAGCCAGATGTAAAGTCTTTGGGATAAAAATACATCACTACCCATTTACCGCGTAAGTCGGAAAGAGAAATTTTACCATCTCCTGTATTGGTCGGTAAGGTAAATTCTGGCGCGGGTTGGTTAATTGCGGGCAGTTTGCCACCTAGTGCATTGGCTGTAGGGGTGAAGTTCAACCAACTGAGGAAGATGAAACAAGTAGTAAATATGAGGTTAATAAAATTGCGTCGGGTAGTCATTGTGTAAACCAGAATCAGAACTTAACATAAGTTAACATTCTTGGTTGCGGTTATTCTGACTTTGGTTGAGATTCGGGAGAATTTTCTGTAGTTTCGATGTATTGACTATCTATCAAAAAAGCTCCTTTGCTAAAGCGCACACCCCAATATCCTCCGGGGCGACGGTCAATAACTATACCTTCTTCGCCAAGGTGGATGACATCGGGGGGACGCAGCATGGGCATAGGTTCAGCAGTTTTGATGTAGGGTGGTAGTGCTACAACGCGGACTTTAGTACCAATAGGAAATTCTTTAGACATTTTGCCAGAAGTTCAAAATTTTATATTACTTATTACTTAAAAATTCTAACTTTTTTTGGAAGAAATTAATTAAATAGCTTCGTTTGTCTTGTTTTGGACAGTTTATTTTTTGGAAGTTCTTAAACTGAAGGGGTTCGGACTTAGATGAATTTCAGCAGAGGGAATTTATCCATATATAGCGGTATGCACTTGAATGAGATATGAGATACAGAATCTACAGTAAAAGCCTTATCGCAAGAGACTCTTAACTCCTGACTTCTGATTCGTGACTTATCTATAATATATTTATGTCATTTGCTGTTCTAACTAAGTATAACTTTGTAGGGCGTTTTTTCCGACTAGCAAGTGTAAGTGTACTTTCTAATCTGATGGTTCCCCTAGCAGGTTTGGTTGATATTGCTTTTCTGGGACATTTAGCAGATATTCGTCACTTAGCTGGTGTAATTCTTGCAACTATTCTATTTGATTATCTTTACCGGGTATTAAAGTTTCTGAGGTCAAGCACTAATGCGATCGCTGCCCAAGCTGCTGGATTGGATGACCCGAAAGCGGTGTTATTAGCTGGGTTACGCAGTGGGGCGATCGCTCTCACATTTGGTCTACTAATCCTGTTACTCCAATACCCCTTACAAAAGCTGGGATTTACCATTCTCGGTGGTTCTCCAGAGATTGAAGCTTCGGGAATTGATTATTTTAGCGGCAGAATTTGGGGAGCGCCGGCTGTTTTGCTCAATTTTGCCCTATTTGGTTGGTTTTTGGGGCGAGAGATGAATGGGGTGGTGTTATTAATGTCTATTGTTGGTAACGGTTCTAACGTGCTGCTGGACTATTTAATGATTGTTAAGTGGGACTGGGCTAGTATGGGAGCGGGACTAGCAACGGCAATTAGTCAGTATTTAGCCTTGGGAATTGGTTTGGTGTGGGCTTGTTTCAATATTTCGTGGTCAGCTTTACCAACGGCACTGGAAGAGTTTTTTGATTGGGTAGCGATTAAAGATATTATAGCCTTTAACAGTAATATCCTCATTAGATATGTGGCAATGGTTTCCACTTACGCCATCTTCACTAATTTGAGTGCGTTAATGGGGACTAATATTTTAGCAGAAAACGGTTTGCTGATCCAAATTGTCTTTTTAAGTCAGTTTGCAGTGCAAGGGGTAGGGGTGACAATTCAAACTTTGACGGGAAATTTTAAAAGCAAAGGGATGACACAACAGATGATTCCTTTACTTATTGTTTCTGTTTTCACCAGTTTGGTAATTGCTTTTACTTTTGCTGTTGTTTCTATTTTTTATCCAGATCAGGTATTTGGGTTGTTAACCAATCATTTAGAAGTGAGTCAGGATATTACTAATTACACAATCTGGTTATTGCCTGTGTTGGTAATTACAGCGATCGCTTTCATTTTAGAAGGTTATTTCATCGGTTTAAAGGAAGGTGTAACTCTACGGAATGCCGTTTTATTAGCCTTTTTCTTGGGTTTTGTTCCTATAGCGATCGCTGGATGGTATTTCCACAATAATCATCTTCTCTGGGCAACTATTGTTTCGTACATGACAACTATTATGGTTACTCTGGGGATACAAGTTCCCCGCACATTTGCCAGTCAAAAACTCGAAAATCTGCAATCACTATAGGATTGATCAAAGTGAGCTATACCAACCACACAACTGGGGCGATCGCAAGCTAACGGAAGATAAGCGCTCGTTACTACTATTGGTGTATTCCTCACAAGCTCATCGCTCTTTTGGTTAGTATAATAATAACAACTTAGTAAGCCGCTTAATATCTAATCTACAAATCCAAATTTCATAAAACTCTTGTGGGGTGGGCATCCTGTCCGCCCTAATTATCAAGGTTGAATAAATAGATTTTTCAACAATTAATTTCGAGGATGATTATTAGTAGGATTATCTATGTCTATCTCGTAAAGAAACTTGGCTCTAATTTTATTTATCTTGCTACATTCACAGTAAACCAAAAAGTTTTTCCCAAAGAGCGATTCCGATAAAACACTGACGCTTTAGCAAAGCCCGTGACGAGGATTGAACTCGTGACCTCACCCTTACCAAGGGTGTGCTCTACCACTGAGCCACACGGGCGAAATTTGTATTTTGATTTTATGAGTTAGAATGATGAAAAATTTTACTCTCTCAATGATTATAACTCATAATTAGCGAGACAGTGGGCCGGGCTGGATTTGAACCAGCGTAGGCGCAAACCAACGGATTTACAGTCCGTCTCCATTAACCACTCGGACACCGACCCATGTAGTCTCACGATTACTAATCATAGCATTGGTTTTTAGAAATGGCAAGGGTTTTGAAAAATATTAGTTTGAGAAACTGGATTGCTTGCACAGACTGGGTTTTCAAGAATTACTCTATAAACTCACCGTTTTCTTGCAGGGAGTGTAAGCGGTGGTAAATGCCTTTTTGGAGTAAGAGTTCGGTGTGGCTACCGATTTCTGCAATTTTTCCCTGGTCTAAAACCACGATTTTGTCGGCTTCTCGGACGGTGCTGAGACGATGAGCGATGATGATTGTGGTGCGAGTTCCTTGAATTGAGCGCATAGCTAGTTGAATTGAACGCTCAGATTCGTAATCTAAACTGGAGGTTGCTTCGTCAAAAACTAATACATCTGGTTCTACTAGCAAAGCTCTAGCAATTCCTAACCGTTGTCTTTGTCCACCTGATAACCTCACACCACGTTCTCCGACAACGGTATAATAACCTTGGGATAGTTGCTGGACTATTTCATCAACTCTAGCAATTCTACAGGCTTCTTGAACTTGCTCGAAAGTGGCGTTTGTTCTACCATATTTGAGGTTATCTAAGATGGTACCGTTAAAAACGTCTACTTCTTGATGAACGATCGCTAATCTTCGTCGATACTTACCTGTATCTAAACTAGAAATATCTTGACCATCAATTAAAATTTGACCTGTTTGGGGTTCAAAATAGCGCAATAGTAGTTTGACTAAAGTTGATTTTCCTGAACCGGATTTTCCTACTAATGCTACTGTTTGATATGGCTCAATCAATAAATTAATATCTTGTAAAACTGGCTGATTAGCATCATAGCCAAAACTAACGTGAGAAAATTCTACCTTACCAGTAAATGTGTAGGGTGATTCTGTTTGTTCTTGTTCTGATAAAAGGCTATCTGAATCTGATACTGTTGGCTGTTGCAGAAATTCATGAAAGCGCAACATTGAAGAATAACGACGAGCAAAAACTTCAGCTAAGGCGCTAATGGGTTCTAATTCTGCATAGGCCATGCTAGAAAGGGTTAGGGTCATAATAAAATGACCAAGGGATATTTTACCGTTGACTGTGGCTACTAAGGTCAAACTCAAAATCATAAACACACAAAACTGAATTACAGTTTTTTGCCAAGTTGCTAATTTTACATAACCTTTATGAATGCGATAATTAGTAACTTGTAATTCACGATTTAAACTGATAAAAGAAATGAAAAATAAAATAGCAATTCGCCATTCTATAAAGCAGATAACGGCAAAAATTGCTAATACTCGCCAAAATTTGGGAATCAATTGTCCTGCAATTTCTGGATAACTCCAAGTATGATTAGCTAGACCTCTAGCTACTCTACCAGCAATCCGTCCGGGGTTATTTTCATCATAAAATTCTAGGGGGAGAGTCAGAATTTTAGCTATGGTCGTTTGAGTTTGATCACGACGCGCTCTCAATGGTATATCCCAATGAAACCAATTAGTTAACCAAGGTTGTGTTGGTGCTTTAACTACGGTGACAAGGAAGATTAAACCTAGTAATACTGCTAATGCTAGGGGTTTATTAATGGGGTGATTGGTGAGTTGAGAAACAAGAGCGATCGCTCTTTGTATTGGTTGATCTAACGGCTGATTAGATAAAACATTTAAAATCTGTCCAATCGCATAGGGAACAACCAAATCTATCATTTCATAAATACTAGATGCAGCAATACTAAAAACACTCAATTTCCAATCTTTACGAAAATAAATGAAAATATCTCGAAATTTTGGCATGATAAACAATCTCCAAAAGCGCGAGTCTTGACTTGGACTACTAATCATTCTTTTGGATTATATCGCAATAGATAAATTAATTCAGAAGTTATACAACTGCTACATTAATAACCTGAGTTACCAGTTATTTTTGTATTTACTGAATTTGTGTATACGGGAAAAAATCAAGGTGATAACGATACAGTGCTACTGGTCGAAAACCTGCTTTAAAATAATCTGGATCTTGGGGAGAAAGATAAACAGCCGTAACTTGATCGGCTACTATTTTTGGATTTGATGTTAACATTAACCTATAGGCTGTCGTAGATTCTACCGTGTTAAAGTAAGGATTAGAATTACCCTTAAATAATTGTTGAAATGTCTCTGTAGTAATAAATTGATCATCGCTAGGACTTTCTGTAGCGCGTGCAGTAATCAAGGAAACTAATTGACTTTCTCCTCTAAGAAAGGTAATTTGACGATTAGGAGATTTTGGATCTATCTTAACCGATAAGACAGAATTATTGCCTAAATAAGCTTTTACTAAATTCAAACTATTAAATGTTCTATCAGCGACTAAAAGTTCAGTTTTTTGATCTAGTTGAGGAATGAATTTCAATCCCGAAATAGGTGCTTTAACTTTGATAAATCTGACTAAAAAACTCACAGCTTGGTTTAATTGGCTACGATTCCCCTCAAATCCGGGCGTAATAATATCAGGTGCTAAAGGTGCTGCTAAATCTATTAATGTACTCTTAACTTCCCAAGTACCAGCCATCCATTCAGGGTAAACTAAGTCTCCCTTGGCTGGTTTAACTGATGTTAATTTTTCCCATTGGGGAAAATTTGCTAACCGTTCGGCTAATTCTCCAGCTTGCGCTTCTCCATTTCCTAGTAAGAGTAAAAGTAGTAAGCAAAAACTCCAAAGCACACTGATAAAAAACATAAAATTACTGTTCTAATCTATCCATAGAATCCCTATTGTACAGTAGGATAGTTGATCAGCTGACGCAAGCGTTAGCGAAGTGCTGCTTTTAGCAGGATTAAATTTCTATTGGTAAAGGTTGCCAAATTTCGCCATATTTTTCTCTTAAAGTTTCCCAAGCCTCTATTTGTCCTGGTTCGTATTCACCGGGTTTACCCCATTGTAAAAATATGCTCAAGGCTGGTTCTTGTGTTTCATCTAAAAACCGGATAGCGTAGGTGGGAAAATTACCTCTTTTTGCTGAACCCGTTTCAAATTTCACCTGGGTGATTTTTTCCATGTTTAAGTGAAATTCAAAGCCTTCGGTGTGCATATTTGCGTATTTACCTTTGGATAATTCTGCATAAAATAGCTTTTCTATTTTTCCTCTAGCTTCTAAAACAGCCGCACTGCTGGTAACGATTAAACGCACAGTTCCCAAGGTTTCACAAGCTTCTAAAAATTCTTTGAAGTTAGCTTTCATCATGTTGATTTCAGGTAAATTACCAAATTTAAGTTTTTAATAAGGTCTGTATCCATTCCGCATCAACCATATTAATTGGCGGAGGAGGGGGTAACTGATTATAGTCAATAGATAAATCATAAGCCGCTTCATCAAATATAGTATGAAGTGCATCTTGTAAATCGAGAGCAATATCAGTATCAGGGGTATGCAATGGTATGGGAATAATAGGTAGACGATCTTGTAACTTGATAGTCCAAATATTCACCACACCAGAATAAGCGCGAATCAAGGAGATTAAATAAGAAACATCAGGAATATGGGGATGTTGAAAGGGTCTGGTACCCCGTCTTAATAAATCTATCTCAATTAGATGCACATTAGCATTATAAAGGCGCTGGCGTTTTTGGCGATATTGAGTTAATCCTGGTTCACGTTTGTTAACTGGTGACAGAATTTCAATACTTGTAACTAAGGTGTTATTAGCTGTATCTCTAATTTCTATAGTAGGAACTCGTACTGTAACTGGTTGTAAAATAGGTAGTGTTAATGGTGCGGGGGTAGTTAACACAGAACTTTGATGTACTTGGGATGGAGGGTAAAAATCGTATTTTTGTTTTACTTGAAGAACTTCTACATCTGGATACAAAATACCGATTTCACCCTCTGGTGTTGTATCTTCAACCAAATAAATTTCTAACCGTGCGGTATATTTAGGACGAAGTTTTGGTACTAAAATTTGTCTAATTTTATTGGCTAAAGCGCTATGAACGTCAGGCCAGAGGTAGCCTTCAAGATATGGGTTCATACCAGGAAAGGGTGAAGGCATGGTAATTACTAAAATATAAGTTGATGTAATTACAATAATTAAGTTGTTAGGATTTATATACTATGGTAGCATAATTTATATAGAAGTCAGACAATAAAAGACTTTTAAATCTGTTGCCTGTTATCTACTATGACTATTTCTCGTATTGTTCGTAGGCGGAAACTATGCGCTGAACTAAGGGATGGCGGACGACATCTTTTTGAGTAAATTCGCAAAAGGCAATTCCTTCGACATTTTTTAAAATTTGTAAAGATATGCCTAAACCTGATTGTTGATTGTGTGGTAAATCGGTTTGGGTGATGTCTCCAGTAATGACCATGCGCGAACCAAAACCCAAACGAGTCAAGACCATTTTCATTTGAGCCGGCGTGGTATTTTGAGCTTCATCAACGATTATAAAGGCGTTATTTAAAGTCCGTCCCCGCATATAGGCTAGGGGTGCTAGTTCAATCACTCCTCGTTCTATTAAATTGGGAACTTTTTCCGGGTCGATAAATTCGTTGATGGCATCATAAAGGGGACGGAGATAGGGATTGATTTTTTGTTGCAAATCTCCGGGTAAAAATCCTAATTTTTCACCGGCTTCGACTGCGGGACGGGTTAAAATTAATCTTTCAAAACGACTGTTGAGGAGTTCCTGAACGGCGATAACTACGGCTAGATAGGTTTTGCCAGTTCCAGCAGGGCCAATGCAGAAAGTTAGGTCACGTTTACGGATGGCTTCGATATATTTTTTTTGGTGAAAGGTTTTGGCGCGGATTTCATGGCCAGAGCGAGTTTTGGCGAGTATGTCTCGCTGTAAGTCTTGGAGTTCACCTTGGCGATCGCTCTCTAGGGCTTGACGGGCTGTTAAAATGTCGGCACTGGAAATACTATTGCCTTTACTCCAAAGATTTTCGAGCGATCGCACTAATCGCGTTGCCATTTCAATCTGCTTGGGAGTTCCAGAAATTAGTAGTTCCTGTCCCCGCAATACTAAATTTGCTCCTGTTTGCTGAGACAGGAGTTTGAGATTTTCTTCCCCATATCCCCCTAGCGCGACACAGGAGGGGATATTTGGCAGTTGAATTGTGAAAGCATCTGCCATAGGTAAAAGGGATTGGGAATAAAGGACTTTGGGCAGGGAACAGGGAACAGGGAACAGGGAACAGGGAACAGGGAACAGGGAACAGGGAACAGAATTATTCTTCCCCTTCTTCCTCTTTCTTCCTGACTCCTGACTCCTGACTCCTGACTCCTCGACTCAGAACTTACAACAATTTTATCGAACCTAGCGGGTGCGGGGTTTAGCCACTGGTCTAGGAATGCTGCTAACTCTGTCTCTTGATTTTGGTGGTGGTATTCGTTCTTCTGGGTCTTCATCAAAAGAGATACCATCCCGATTTTGGGCTGCGCTGCCATAGATATCTAGGTAAACAGATTGCCCAGCTAATTCGGCGGCGGTAGCAATTATTGTGCGGATAGCTTGAATATTGCGTCCCCCCCGACCAAAAACCTTTTCTTTATCTGCGGCTTCAAAAGCGATACGAATCCAGGTGCGTTTGAGGGTGTGAGATATTTCACAATCAACGCTTAAAGAGTCTGGAAAATCGAGAAATGGCTGAACGAGAAACTTCACCAGCCCAATATAGTTGGGACTGGCTGCTGGTGATTTCATTTCAAATTTCTGATGCGGCTGTTGCACGGACCTGTTCAAAAACATTTGCTTTTACGAGAATGCGACGAACGGTGTCAGTGGGTTGAGCACCTTGTTGTAATCGTCTGACGATACCGGGGATATCTAGTTTTACTTCATCGGTTCTGGGGTTGTAAAATCCTAGCTCTTCTAGGGGACGACCATCACGACGAGACAGATTGTTAATCGCAATAATGCGGTAACTTGCTTCCCGCTTTTTACCGAATCGCTTCAAGCGCAGTTTGATCATGTTGAAAAATCGCTCTCCTGTTTTTACTTACTGATTTTCTCACTGGTATATAAGAAACTGACTAACACCGCTTTACGCAATTCAAAAAGCTAACGATGTAGGCTTTTATTATATTTTGTAGTTTAGTCTAAGTTACCTCGCCTCAAATACTTCCAGTTCTAAAATGCTAATTCTAACACTTGCGAGGCATTAATGGGAAATTGACGAAGGGGGAGATTTTTCGGTTTAAGCTAAAGAGTACCGAAACCCTTTTTCTTCTTCTCTTTCTTTTTCTTTTTACCGGGTGCGCCACCGGGATAGCCGCGCCAGCCAGCAGAGGCAGGATTACCTGCTCCCAAGGGATCACCCATGCCACCACCAAACATTCCTGGCATACCGGGAAAGTTACCTTGACCCATTTGCTGCATGAGCGATCGCATTTTTTGGAAATCGGCTACCAATTTACTCACATCCGACTCTCTATAACCAGAACCAGTCGCAATCCGTCGTCTCCTACTCGGTGAACTAGCCAATAAATCGGGATCATGGCGTTCATGGCGAGTCATGGAATTAATCATCGCTTCGGAACGTTTAAGCTGGGTTTCTCCATGCTTTAATTGATCATCAGTAAGTTTGTTCATCCCTGGAATCATCTTCATGATCCCACCCAATGAACCCATGTTTTTCAGTAGCCGTAACTGTTTGAGAAAGTCGGTAAAATCGAACTTGGCTGACAGGATTTTTTCCTGCATTTTTTCCGCATCTGCCAAATCAAATTCTTCTTGGGCTTTTTCTACCAACGTTAGCACATCACCCATACCCAAAATTCGCGAAGCCATGCGATCGGGATAAAATGGTTGTAACGCCTCTACCTTTTCGCCCACCCCCACAAATTTAATCGGCGCTCCCGAAATTTGCCGCACTGACAAAGCCGCACCACCACGGCTATCACCATCTAATTTGGTCAGAATTGCCCCAGTAATCCCAATTTGTTCGTGAAAGGTGCGAGTCAGATTGGCGGCCTCTTGCCCGGTCATAGAATCCACTACCAGCAGGGTTTCATCCGGTTCGACAACTGCCTTAATCCGGGCTAATTCCGCCATCATATCTTCGTCGATTTGCAGCCGTCCAGCAGTATCAATAATAACGGTATTTAACCCTTCTGCCCTGGCACGTTCCACACCTTGACGGGCGATTTCTACAGGGTCAGCATCACTTCCCAGTTCAAACACTGGAACATCAATTTGTTTACCGAGTGTCAATAATTGATCAATTGCGGCGGGACGGTATACGTCTGTGGCGACTAACAAACAGCTACGGTTTAATTTGCGTAAATGTAAGGCTAATTTGGCTGTGGCGGTGGTTTTACCTGTACCTTGTAAACCAGCCATCAGAACAACGGTAGTCCTACCTTCAACTTCTGCCAGGGGTACATTTTCTTCCCCCATCAACTGCACTAATTCATCATGGACAATTTTGATAAACTGTTGGTCAGGGCGCACGCCAGCTATTACATCTGCTCCCTGGGCTTTGGCTTCAACTTCAGCAATAAAATTTTTGACTACCTGGAGGTTAACATCTGCTTCCAACAAAGCGCGGCGCACTTCCCGCAAGGCATCTTGAATGTTGGACTGGGATATTTTATTATTTCCCCGCAGTTTTTTCCAGGCGGATTCTAAACGGTCAGATAGTGCATCAAACATAAGTTACAAGTATTTAGCCAACGAGGGAGTCTGAACGGCTGGGATTAGGAGTATAACCATTTTAGTGCAAATTTGCCGCTTTTGGAAATTGCTCAAACAAACTTTCGGCAGAGGTAAGGTAGGGAAGTCTTTTGAGAGATGGGATTTAGGAGATACGCATTGACAAAATCTATTACATAAGGATGATGGATTTCAATACTTGTCGGTTAAGCTAAAAACATTAAATCAGGTAGGTTGGGTTGACGTTAGGAAACCCAACATTTACTTTCATACCCTAATTTAGCCCGTCCTAAATAGGCTCTTGCAAAGTTCCGCAATGTTTACAATAGGCTAAACCTTTGTAAGTAAGTTCATGGCAGTGATGACATTCTCTATATTGATCATAACCGCAATGTGGACAGTAAATATCATTGTGTCTAATTGTTTTAGCGCAACTGATACAGCGCATTTTTTGTACTCTGTTAACTGCCTGAACTTTAGGATTGAAAACAACTCTTTGAAAGAATTTGATAATGACAAAACCCACCAGGGGAACAACCAAGATATAAACGTAACTAATCAGGAATAATAAACCACCTAAAAGAGAGCCAATTAAATTAGATAAAAATTCAAAGATTACTCCAATTTGCAGAAACTCAAATACTTTCAAAATCAGGGGAATAAAAAAGACAACCAGCAAATGCCAGCTAATTAAAGCTATCAGTCCATATCCTCTATTTTGGGCAAAATTATGAACTAATAAGGCTAGAAAAATTAAAGGTATTAAAAACAGAGATTGAAAACTAAGTTGAATAGTCGGATACCAAAAAGCAGCTTGTTTATATCCTGCTTCAACCTGGTTAAATTGATTTTCGTTTTTGAGAACTGTAAGGAAATCAATACTTTCTGGCTTGGTGAGTAATTGATCTTTTAATTGGGTTATTTCTTTAGTTATTGTCGAGATTTGGCGGTTATTTTGATCTAAGGTTTGTCTAGCTTTTTCAGCACCAATTTGATTAATTGATTGTTCTCTAGGCTGACCTGCAATTTTTTCTAAAAGTGTTGAATCATATTGAGAACGAATATTATTGTTAGATTGTTGCAGTCTATTGATTTGCTCTTGTTTATTGTCAATCGTTCTGATAATTTGTTGTTTTTCAGAACTTCTAATTTTATCTTTAGATCCAGCATAATCTAAGCAGATTGGAGAAATTTTACCCAAACGTCCTTGTTTTTGTTCTTGATAGATTTTCTGAAAACCATATTGATTGTTTTGGTAACCTGATAATCCTTGTCTGATAATTTCATAATTTTTATCTTTATTGTTTTGTGTCCGATAATTTTGCCACTCGGAATAACATGGATAGGATTGTCCAGGGCTAAGATGCCATTGACTAATATCATTTAGTCCGATAAAAACATTAACTAAAATGAAAATATCAATTAATATAATAACGATTAAACTGACTTTATTCAGTGGTTCATTATTGATTTTTCTTGATTTACTAAATAATTGATTCAACAATCGACGTATTGTGGTAAACATATTTTTTTAAATCTACACTAGGATTATCTGCTGTTTAATAGCCGGATGTAATTTCATCAGTAGGATATACTGGGGATAATTGTAGCATTTACAGGACGCTATCCTTTCTCTAAAATCAAACCCTGGTAATTTGCCATATCAAAAAATAAATTCTACAATCAACACAATCATAATGACTTCGTTTTTCAAAAAAGTAATGGGTGTAATATGGTGAAAATAGTTGGTATTGGTGGTAGTTTAAGAAGTAATTCCTATACTCAAATAGCGTTGAAAGTAGCAGTGCAACGAGTAGAAGCTGTAGGTGCAGAGGTAGAAATTTTGGACTTACGGGAGATGCAATTGCCATTTTGCAATGGTGCTAAAGAGTATCCAGAGTATCCAGACGTGCAACGCTTACGTGATACTGTTCGCAACGCTGACGGGTTGATTTTGGCAACACCAGAATATCATGGTGCTGTTAGTGGTGTCCTCAAAAATACCTTAGATTTAATGAGTTTTGATGAACTATCTGGAAAAGTCACGGGATTGATTAGTGTATTAGGCGGTCAGTTTAATAGCAATGCGCTCAATAATTTACGTTTAATCGTTCGTGCAGTACACGGTTGGGTAATTCCTGAACAAATTGCTATTGGACAGGTTTGGAGTGCATTTAATCCAGAAGGTAAATTATTAGATGAAAAACTTTCTCAGCGATTTGATCAGTTTGCCCAAAGTTTAGTTGATAACACTCGTAAACTGCGAGGAGGGAATAATTAGTAAAAGTATCCCAAACATTTGTAGAGACGTTCCATGGAACGTCTCTACATTTTTTTCCAGAAATTCCTAATGATAATGCCTGTACATTCTTTCTAGGAAATTTCTAATGATGATGGTGGTGATGATGAGTTTCTGCTAACTGTGGATTAACTGCTGTTACTTCCTGATTAATTAATTCAGCAATATGATCATTAGCCCATTCAGCAGCCATGCTTAAAAACTGTGGATTGTCGTTAACACAGGCCATTTGCAGATAGTTTACACCAGAATACTGTTTCTCTAAATCATGGATGATGTGATGAACATCTAATAGAGTTTCGTGGTTTTCTGTGGCAAAACCAATTGGCATAAAGATGATCATTTTTGCACCCAACTGAATCAGATTTTGGGCTGCTTGGGTGGCATTTGGCTGAGTCCAGTCAATTAGGGGTGTATCGTGGTTCAGCCAACCTACGGAAATTAAAGGATAATTATTAATCAATTTATCCCTAACTAAATCGTAAAGTGTCTGACTTTCGACAATGCCAGATGTGAATCCTTTGGCTTTGTGGGGACAACCGTGATTCATTAAGACAATGCCGATTTGAGAAGGTAAATAAGCCCCTGCTAAATCAGTGTGAATTTTTTCTTCTACCAAACGCGCCATCAAATTGATATATTCTGGTTCGTTGTAGAAAGAAGGAATATAACGCTGGGCTTTAACCCAATGTTCTTCACCATCACTCAATTCTACTAGAGCATTATTAACTTGCTCAATGGCGATCCCACTGGTAAAGATAGAATCTACAACCAACAGAGGGTAAATTAAGATTTTATCAAAGCCTTGCTCTTTAATTTCTGCTAATACTTGATTAGGTAAAAAAGGAGCGCAGAAGTTAAAAGCTTTAAATACTTTAACTTGTTCGCCCCATTTATGTTGTAATTCGTGTTCAATGCCAGCCCGTTGTCTTTCAAAAATGGCATTGTGTGGGGAGATAAAATCGTGGTGGGTGTGTCCCCATTCATGACGATCAAATAAGGCTAAAAGCTTGGCTAGAGGTGGATAAATCCAAGTTGGAACGGGGGCAAATTTGGCTGTGAGTAGATTTAAAGCTTGTTCGTTATAGTTAGCAAAATCTTCGTAGCTTTCAACTTCACCATAGCCCATGAGCAATACAGCTACACGGTTTTGAACTGGTAGATGCTCGTGGGTGTGTTGTAGTTTTTCGGGAGTGGCAACCACAATAAGTTCCTCAATATAACTAAAATGGCAAAAGGGCGAGCTAGTGACGCTTTGGGGAATTTCCACCATTTTGTCTGCGATCGCTACTCTTGCTCGTAAGATAATATCCTATGCCGGGGGATAGGATAAAGACTCATAGTACCAGAATACTCCGAAAGATATATTACGGTAATCACGGTATACCAGGTTCTAGTTATTTAACTAATCATCCAGTTTATATGTGATAATTAAGCTAAATATAATCCAGTAGAGGGTTTGAGTAATTATATGGTTGAAACAAATCATTTTTTTTAGATAAAAAATTACCGATTATTGACAAAAAAAAGTTTTATTTAATACAATTAAGATTTTTAACTCATGAAATTGTGTCAGATGGTAAGATAGAAAGTGAATGAAAATAATTATTTGCCCTGGAATCCATGAAACAGAGCTAACTGAGAGTTTTATCAAAGGTTGCTTCAATCTAGCGTCTGAGAAACTTATCAGTGAAAATCCAGTGGATATTCTGGTTTTTCCGGCAGATGGTATTTTAGCTTTATCAGCATTTCATATTGTGCAGTTTTTGCGCGATATCCTACCCCAAAACAATAGACTAGAATTGCCTATTGTCTTTATTGGTTTTAGTGCTGGAGTAATCGGGGCGATAGGGGCGGCTGTAGCTTGGCAACAGTTAGGGGGTTGTGTCAGGGCATTTATTGCCATTGATGGTTGGGGTGTACCTCTGTGGGGTAATTTTCCGATTCATCGTTTGAGTCATGATTATTTCACCCATTGGAGTTCCGCGCTGCTAGGTAGTGGAGAAAATAATCCCAATAATTTTTACGCCGAACCACCAGTTGATCATTTATGCTTATGGCGATCGCCCCAAACTGTGAAAGGTTGGTCGGTAAATGCAAGTATAAAAAAACCTGAAACCCAAGCTTATCTCACGGCATCTGAATTTTTACAGTTTTTATTAAAAGACTATGAAACAAAATATTCCTGATATAAAAATTCGCAAGGGGAAAGGGGATCAGGATTAAAGGATTCACAGGATTAAATCAGATTATTCCTGCATTTCTTTCCCCTTTATCCCCCTGCCCCCGGTCACTGAGCGACTTGTACTGACTTGTGCCGAGCGAAGTCGAGGTAGCGAAGTCGAAGTAAGCCGAAGTGCTGCCCCCTGCTCCCATCTACCCTAGTCAATATTCCCACGTATTTTGAATGTTTCCCATTGAACCTACTGGTGTTAATCAAGGTTTTGGAGCATTGCTCAAAAACCGCAATTTCATGCTTCTGTGGATTGGACAACTGGTTTCCCAGTTAGCGGATAAGGTTTTATTAATCTTAATGATTGATTTGTTGGAGAAACACTATCTACCTGCTAATTTACCAGAAGGTACTGGGCGATTTTATTTATACATGGCCTTTACCCTGCCAGCCATATTTTTTGGTTCTGTGGGTGGTGTCATAGTTGACAGAATGCCAAAAAAGCTGATTATGGTTGGATCTGATGTTGTGCGGGGATTATTAACCCTGTGTTTACCGTTATTTCCACGCCAGTTTTCTATTTTATTGGTGCTAAATTTTGCCATCTCTACCGTAACACAGTTTTTTGCCCCGGCGGAACAGGCTACTATTCCCCTGATGGTGAAGCGAGAAAATTTAATGGCTGCCAATGCTCTATTTGGCAGTACAATGATGGCAGCTTTAATTGTGGGCTATGCTGCGGGAAATCCGATGTTGGTATGGGCTGAATACCTGAAACCAGAGTTTGGGAAGGAATTATTGGTAGGAGGTTTTTACCTTTTGTCTGCCTTGATCATGTTACCGATACATTTTCAAGAAGACAGACGGACTTCAGTAGTTAATCCCTTGACTGAATTTTTGCAAGGTTGGAACTATCTCAAAAAAAATCGCCTGGTCTGGAATGCCATGCTGCAAATTGTCACTTTATACTGTATAATGGCGGCATTACTAGAATTATCTATTAGATTAGCTGCGAGGTTAAATTTAGAGCAAACTAATTTTAGCTTTTTTGTCGCTGCTGCTGGGGTGGGGATGGTTTTAGGTGCAGGAATTATTGGACACTTTAGTGAAAAGTTACATCGCAAGCCATTGGCTTTAATTGGTTTTTTCTCGATGGCACTGGCACTAGGAATATTTATTTTTACCTATAATTTACCTTTAGCTCTAATAACTTGTGTTTTCCTGGGTGTAGGTGCTGCTTTTGTGAATGTACCAACCCAAACTTTGATTCAGCAACAAACGCCACCAGCTATGCACGGTAAGGTATTTGGCTTTCAGAATCATGCTGTTAATATTGCCCTTTCTGCTCCTTTGCTAATTACCACAAAATTGGTTAATAGCTTTGGGTTATCAATAGTCCTGTGTGGAATGAGTATTTTTGTTTTTGCTGTCGGGTTTTGGACTTGGAGAAATACTCGCGGGGTGTTCCAAGATGTGGTTTAATGATTGGTAATTTGGTAAGAGAAATTGTTCAAATAATTAAACTATACTTGAAAATATATCAAATTTTGTTGATTTATTGCAAATTGCGATATCTATAGATTTAATTCATCAGCGACTACAAATAGCAATCCAAATTTCACAAACGAGAGAATCATGATAGAAATAATGGTAACAAATCAACAGCCAGATAAATCTCAACCTAAAATTAATGTTGTCATCTGATATTCTGTTCGTCGTCCTCGCAAGAGCTAAATATTCATGAGCCTATGAAGCTCAATTCCATATTACGGTGATTACTTCCCTACCTAACGGCTAAACTAGCCTTATTGATACTATTGTCAATAAATTAGTTGGTTCGAGGTTAAATTCCTTGAATCTCAATTGTTAGGTCAAGCAGAGCGATCGCTATTTTTGAGCGATCGCTGTTACTTATTTCTAAGAAAATTCTATTCTACCTCCACTTGTGGCTTGAACTTTTTAATATCATTAACACCAGCACCGGCATCAATCACATCAGAACCATCTCCATAGTAAATAAAATCATTACCAGAGCCAGTAGTAATTCTGTCATTACCAGAACCAGTAATCACTTCATTGTCACCATCCCCAGCATTAACGATATTATTACCAGTTCCCGCAGTGATACTGTCAATATCAGAGCCTGAAGTAATGGTGTTATGACCATTGCCAGCATTAATAATATTGTCACCATTGCCAGCGACAATGATATCTCGATCAACACCAGTAATAATACTTTTTATCTTTATTCAGCAAGCCCTACTTGGTCAGACAAATAACATCCTGAAAAAAGCCCTTACGAGTACCTCTTTGAAACTTGCTGATCACCCAAACATCTCTGTTAACGTTAAGCGAGTCCCATTCACAAAGTCCCACCCTGACTGGGGACGTTTACCAGCTAACTGCACCTCTCGTAACAACAGCAACCCATCCCCTGTTTGCACGATCGCTCCCATACCCTTGGTAATAAGAACAACTTCTCCAGGATCACCAGCTACGGTTGTTTTTTCTCCTATTTTATGAAATATTTCTTGCAGTTCTGGTGGCAACTCGTCAACACAGACAGGATGTAAGGGTGCAGTAGCGGTAATTTTGATGGATTGATTACGGAAGGTAGCTGTACAATTTGGATAAAACCCTCTAATTTGATTGTGTAAATCGAAAGCACTCTTTGACCAGTCTAAATTATAGTCTTCCTTTTGAATCAAAGGTGCGTAAGTTGCCTGGGCATGATCTTGAGGAATAGCTTCAATTTCTCCGCCTTCTAAATTTAACAAAGTTTCTATCAACAAATCTGCACCAATGACCGCCAACCTTTCGGCTAAAATCTGGGAATTATCTAATATATTAATAGGTGTAGTTGCTTTCATTAACATTGCTCCCGTATCCATCCCCACATCCATTAACATAGAAGTGATACCAGTTTCCTTTTCACCATCATGTAAACACCACTGAATCGGTGCTGCACCTCTATATTTGGGTAAAATTGAACCATGTACATTAATACAACCCAATTTCGGCATATTTAAGATTTTTTTAGACAAAATTTGTCCGTAAGCAACAACAACAAATACATCGACATTTAATTGTTGAAGTTGGGTTAAAGTTTCTACATCTTTCTTTATTTTCTCTGGTTGCCAGACTGGGAGATGATGAGTAAGAGCGATCGCTTTCACGGGTGAAGGTGTCATTTTATTCCCCCGTTCCCGGCGCTTATCTGGTTGAGTCACCACCCCCAAGACTTGAAAATCAGAGTGATTAAGTAATTTTTCTAGCGTGGGAACAGCGAACTGAGGAGTACCAAAAAATACAACTTTCATTAGTTATTAGCTATTAGTTATTTAGTCAATAATAAGGGTGTCTTGAATCCCTAACAACTGATTCAAATCACATATAAATATAATATCTAGTGATATCATATTGATTATTACAAAAAGTTGATTAGTAGAATGTAGCTGGTTGAACAATCAGTTTAAACGCTATAAACTACACCCAGTATTGATAAACCTTGCGGATTGGCTATCTTGTATGGCATTATGTAGGGAGATTTATTAACTCAACTGCTTTGATAATTCACCAAACCTAAGTTGATTGTAGTCCCGTTATTCCAATTTACTTGGGGTTAATTGCAGTTATTAGGTCTGGTTAAGTCTATTAACTGTATTATAAAATTATCCGTGCTTTCTAGTAAGAACCTAATTATTTTGTTGTCAGGGTCTGGGTAGCTATGGTTAGGTGAAGTTAGTATTTGTTAATGCCGTTAAAAACAGCTAATTTCCATAATTTTAAGCTAATACCGCAAATCGAAAGTAAAAAAGCTTAGATCATAGGCTTTTTAGCTACTTTCAAGGGTTCAGGAAGGTAGGATGCAGTGTACTATTAAGAATCTAACCATTTTGTTGATGTCCTTAATTTTGGTGACACGGAGAGGTAAAGCTGGGTAGTAGTTACACAGTGATCAACATCAGTAGATGGCTAGGATGGATGCCTTCAAAATTAGAGAATACTTAAATTATATGAGGTTGGAAATAATGGTACTGAAACTTTTGTAAAGTGATGCAAAATTTGAATGAATAATCTAGTTAAAGCTTTCCGTTTGTTGTTATACATATAAACATAGCTTTTCCCCTTGCTGCATCGACATTGCTCTTCACACAGCAACTGCCCCCCTAGAGAGTCCACCCATGCTTAAAACCCTATTGCTGTCAGGATGGTTTCGCGTCAAACCATTTCTTAACTACGTTATTATTGTAATGCTCATTACCCCGTTAGTGGGTGTATCACTTAACTCTACCTCAGCGACACAATCAGGGGTAGGGAAAATTCTCTCAGGAATTAACGAATCTGATTTCCAATCCAAAGACGAGGTTGTGGCTAGGGTGTCTGGGTTTGAATTAGATTCAATGGAATCGTTGAATACAGAATTGCCATCGGTAGATTTAAACACTTCGGGTCAGGAAGAGCAACTACTACCAGATATTCAAAGTGATTTTGGGGTAGTAAAAGATAATTCTTTATTAAAAGATGATGTTTCTGTTAGCCAATCTAATTTGATTGAGAAAATAAAGACAGCTAAAATTCAGGCTTTGCGGGGTGAATTGGGTTCTCGGACTGAACCTTCCATCATGGCTAACGTACCACAATCAAAGCCAGGAGTGCCTGTAAGTGAAGAACCCAGTGATCATGATGCCATACCAGTAGATCCTTTGGGTAGTCCCCATCCTATTCCCTGGAAATGGATCATGATGACACAGGAATCTCTTGGTGGTCAAGGTGGTTCTGCGGTGAGGTATTATCGTAGTGTGCCGGTGGTGTCTCCAGATGGTAGATATGCTATTTACAGTCGGGTACAGATAGAAGTAAAACCGGAAATGCACAATAGTCGGGTGAGTAGTGTGTTGTTTATAGAAGATAAACAAACTAAAAGATTGAAGGTAATGACTGCCACTGCACCCTTGAATGATCCTTTGTTAAAAAGAGAGCAAGTGTCAGCAGAAGAAATGCCTCCTGATGGTAGTATTGGGGTGTTAGTGCCGGTTAGTTGGTCAGAAAAGAGCGATCGCTTTCTAGCACGTAAGTTTATTGGTATATTCAACACAGCGGATCTAACAGATCATGCAGTGATTTGGGAACGGCAGGAAAATCATATCAAAACAGTAGCCCCGGCTCAAGCTGAAGATGATCATGAAAAAATAGCCATTTTGTTAGGTTGGAGTAAAAGTAAGCCTAACAATGTGTTATTCCGTTCCGGTGAAATGGGGGAAGAAAATTGGCCTTTGGTGCAAGTTGCCACGGATGGCAAAACTGTAAATGTTACTAATGACGGGGATCAGGCTGTTACTTTTGGTGAAAGAGCGAAAATTTGGGCAGAACCACAAGTTGCATCCAGATAATGGCTGAATATTTGCATTTTGAGGTGGGCATTGCCCACCCTACCCAATGCTTTAACCTGATTACTAGAATAATCACGAATGATCAAACAACCGTATTTTCATAACAGGGTAATTAAAACGGGTAATTAAAACTTCGCTCTGCTATATTAGCCTACTCCAACACTTCGCTACTTTCTAACTCTGAAGTACCTTCTTTAACTCGACGGATAGGTAAGTTAGCAATCAAAGCGGTAGTGCGTTGGTTGCTTTCTAAAGAAAACTCTAAACCTTCTGTGTCAATCTCTACATAGCGACAGACAACGCTGAGTATTTCTTGGCGCATTTTTTCTAAGGTTTGTGGGTCTAAATCGGCACGGTCGTGGGCAATCACTAATTGTAAACGACGTTTAACTTGAGTGCGACTGGTATCGGGAGTGCGAACAAAGAGTTTTTCTAAAAGTTCAATAATCATTGCAGCTAGGTCTAGGGCAGAGAGGGGAAAATGAGTTTTTGATTAATTAAGTAGTCGGACAAAATTAAATTGATTCGTTGAGAGAGGGAACTCTTAACAGGGAACAGAAAAACCAGTTGTGTAATTAATTTTGTCTCATTACTTAATGGTTTTAATTGATAACCATAGACAAATAATGAAACTATTGACTAGTTTCACAAAAATCAAGTGTAACTGCTCAAAGTTAAATTGGTAAAATTATGGAGAAATAACTGTTCTCATGGGTCTAGATTTTACTAGGCTTTGTACAACAGTTAAACGATTTTTGTTCTCAACAACTTTTTGAGTCGTGAGAAAATGTTGGTGTTGGCTGAGTCCAAATCAAGAAATTCTACAGTTTCTCCTTCTAATCTACGGGCAATATTCTCAAAGGCCATGGCGGCTAAAGAGGGGTTTTCTGATAATACTAAAGGTTCACCGCGATTGGTAGAGATGATTACACGTTCATCATCAGGGATGACACCAAGGAGGGGAATGGCGAGAAGTTCCTGGACATCTTGCACAGACATCATATCATTTGCTTGTACCATTGCGGGTCTGATGCGGTTAATGATTAAATGTATTTGCTTAACGCCTTGTGCTTCTAGTAACCCAACTACCCGGTCAGCGTCCCGGACGGCGGAAATTTCCGGGGTGGTGACGATCAGGGCTTCTTTGGCTGGGGCGATCGCATTTTTAAACCCCATTTCAATTCCCGCAGGGCTGTCGATGATCACATATTTATATTTTGTTGCCAAGGCATTGACCAATAATTTCATTTGGTCGGGTGTCACGGCCTCTTTATTGCGATTTTGGGCTGCTGGCAAGAGTACCAAGTTTGGTTGGCGTTTATCTTTAACTAAGGCTTGTTCTAAACGACAGTCTTTAGATAGGACTTCTACGGCTGTATAAACGATGCGATTTTCTAGTCCTAAGAGTAAATCTAAATTTCTCAGGCCAAAATCCGCATCGACTAAAGCTACTTGACGGCCTAGTTTGGCTAAAGCCATGCCTAAATTTGCTGATGTTGTGGTTTTGCCCACTCCTCCTTTACCGGAGGTAATCACAATAATGCGATTCATGATAGCAATACACTCTATTAGGTTTCAGGAAATGATACTATATTAAGGAGTAGGGCGCGTAAAATAGTGGGCAGGTAGGAGGTAGGGGGCAGGGGGCAGGGGGCAGGGGAGGAATAATTAATTTATTACCAATCACCAATCACCAATTCCCAATTCCCAATTCCCAATTCCCAGCCTAAACTACTTTTTGATTAATCTTGGTTAATTGACTGCGAGAAAAATCATTTGCTTTAGCGATGCGGATTCCTTCTGGTGTGATGTATGCTACTTCTGGAAAAACATTTTGTGGTTGTTTTTCTGGCGATCTAGCTACAGCGTCGGCGATTCGCAATTGGGTTGGTTTCATTTGCAATGCCATGATTAAACATTCTCGATTGCCTTTAGCGCCAGCATGAGCGATTCCCCGTAGACGACCCCAAACTAGAATATCTCCATCTGCAACTACGTTACCACCTGGGTTAATGTCTCCTAAAATAATTACTGTACCAGGATGGCGGATCTCTACTCCAGAACGAATTGTCATTTCTAGATAAAGGGCATCTGCTAAGGCATTTAGCGTATCTGGGGTATCGGCATTAAATAATGTTGTTTGGGGCTGTATTTGTTCTACAGAATATCCTAAAGTACAAGCAGCGATCGCTGTTTGTCTCCGACTGGTAGCTACGGATTTTAACTGTATTTGGTAGGTGCTTAGGGTTTGGCCTAGTTCTTGCAGTTGTCTACTATCTAACAAACGGTCTTGGGCGTTTAAATGCAGTATGGTGTTACCAGTTCGCAACCGTTCCCCAGCATTAAGTCGCTGCTTCATCTGTTGCCAAATTTCTGACCAACTAAATTCAGAGGAATCAACCTGAGATTCTGGGGGCAAAATTAATAATAGTTTTCCCTCCTGGGTTTTTAACTGGACTTGAAGATGATTATCGGTTTTCTTGTCTGGTAATCCTAACTCAGGATTGCTCAAATCAGTCAAGTCGGAATTAGATTCTAAACCTAGTTTGTTAGAATTACCTTTTAAATAAACAAGAACGGAATTTAGTTCCCCACTGGGAATAATAGAATGATTATCTGTCTCTATATTGATATCAGTCTGGGTAGAGATTGGTTCTGCTGGTGGGGAAACCCCATTAAGTGCAGAATTTAAGTCTATCTTAATTTTTTCTTGGGGGGTAGCAGAATCAGAATTCATGCAGCACTAGCCAAAACAGATCAACTTAGTTTAAATAGTAAAGAACAAAGGGAGGTAGAGGGGCAAGAGGTAGGGGAGGAGTAATTAGGACTTGAGGAAAAAGTCTTTTGGTTAGGGTCAGGAGTCAGGAGTCAGGAGTCAGGAGTCAGGAGGAAGAATATCAGTAAGCCCTAATTAATCATCATCAATTACTTAATTAATCTTTGATAAACTGTAGCCAAGGCATCGGCATTACCGACGTTACCGGGAAACAGGACTACTGGCAAGTTAGGAAATTGGGGATGGTTAGATGGTGTTAGTACCATAGAACAACCGGCTAAAATTTGACCCATTAATCTAGCGGAGGTCAAAGCTAATCCAGTGCTTAATACATCGTTGGAAGTAATGCCACCTTTGCTGATTAAAAATCCGATATCAGATGGTAAACCCTGGACAATATCCATTAATAAACTAGAAACTTGAGCGCCAAAATCTAATCTGGTTTTAACATCTTTAAAAGATAATTCTTGACGGCTGGTATAAATTACTGGTGTTTTTCCAGCTTTGTGTACCTCATGAACATTTTCTAAAATCTCTGTTAATATTTGACTAGATTGATTGACCCCATCTTCTAATAATCTGGAAACTTGTACTTCAATTCCTACTGTTCCTTCAACTTGTAATAATGATTCTAACTGTTGGGTTGTCTTTTTAACGTGAGAACCGACAATTACAGCACCCGGTTTACCATCACGGACATATTCTGTCATGTTTTCAGCAGCGATGGGTTGGGGTGGTAAGGCGGCTAAAGCGGTTAAAATGCTGGCAGCAGAACGGAATAAAAACCGTTTTCCCTGACTGGCTGCGGTGAGAATGTCTACAGCGAAGGTATTAAGATCAGTTTGAGTTTCGCCATCTACGACTGCACATTGATTGTTATGCAGTTCTAGTAAACGTTCTAAACTACCAGTGCGGATATCTGCAAGTAAGAATCTGCTAACTGTCTCTTCAGTGATGCGTCCTTTGGTTTTTTCTTCGACGTATTTAGGAAGATAACTATAATTGTAACTGAAAACGGAATCACGGGCAAATTCTGTTTCATGGACTGGGGTAGGGACACCATCAACTATGAGATAATGGATGCTGTCACGGGTAATGCGTCCACCCTCTGTTCCAGAGGCTTCACCAACAAAGAATGCGGGGACGAGAAAATGAGCGTCAAAGGGACCGAGTTCTGCGGCGATGACATCGGTTTCGATGGGATAATGGCCGCGCAGGGTGGAGTCTGAACGACTAACTACGAGAAAGTCGTCTATTTGTTCTGCGGCTAATGCGAGTTTGAGGTTGTGACAAACTTCTCTGGTGATGGTTGCGGCTGATTCTGGGGTGAGCGATCGCGTATTTGTTAAGATAAAGAATATTGGTGCTTGATCTCTCAAACCCAAACGCAAGGTTTCTACATCCCAGTGCATTAGCAATAAGCAACTGTGGACTGTTTGCGAACCGGTTGGATCATCATCTAAAACTATAATTTTGGGTTTGTTATTCATAAATATGTGAATTGTGGTAAATAATCTACATCTAAAATTTGTTCAACTGTATAAGGACAATTTGACGGAAAACAATTTAATCCACTTTTTTTCTTAGCTTGTCGTGCTGCATCATTATAAACTTCATCCAGCACTTTTAACATATAATTGTAGAGATTTTTTGATTTTGTTAATTTCCTGAGTTCGACTCGAAAATTATCAATTTCCATTTCCCAATCATTTTTACAATCAGGAAGACTCCAGTGTTGATACAATAATAAATGTTTTAGAAGTTGCAGTAGATAACTTTCTAATTTGTGTTTTTGTTCATTTCCCAATTCTGAAATTTCCTCAATCAGATGCTCCCAGTCAAGATGTTCTAAATCTCTTTGTTGTAACTGTGACAATGTTGTTTCTATCCACTGGGGATAATCTTGTTCATAAAGAGTTTGAGTGATTAATTTAGATATCATTGACGATTCTCCTGATGGAATATAGCAGGGAACAGGGAACAGGGAACAGGGAACAGGGTTGAAAGTCTATGAGTGTATGGATTTTCCAGATAGTTTTGTATTTCATTCAACTGCATACCGCTATAGAAAGTTAATTTATTGGGTTTAGGATTGGCGTAATTTCCTGATTTCTGTTTGTACATCCAATGCAATCTGCAATGATTGATTTAGGAGTTGAGCATATTCACTGGCTTGAGAACTAACTTGTAAGGTTTGCAGATTGGCTAAATTATTGACTACTAAATCTTGGTTGTTAGCCAGCAGTTTTTTATTATCGCGCAAAATACGCTCACTTTGTAAGGCGCGAACCAAATCTTCTCGAATTAGTTGTAAAGCAGCGATAACTTGTTCTCTATCGTTGATGCTGTGGGAGTTCCCGGAAGCGAGTTGATCGTTAATATCTATAGCTTGGATGACAGCGTGATATTTATCAACTTCGTCTAAAAGTATAGTTAATGCGTGGGTAGAGGTGAATTTTCGCCAGAGCGATCGCCCTAGAAGCACGGCAACGGGTACAATTATGAGTAAAATAATACCCAATTTATTAGAAGACCCCAGTGTAGGCAAAATTATAAAAGCATAAATAGCACCAACTATAATCGGTGTGAGAGCCAAAGCCACCAAACATTCGTTCAGAAAAAATCCCCATCGTTTCTCTTTATCTGCTATAATTGAGGGTCTAAAAACGTCTTCTGGATCAAAGCCAGTCAAGCGTCTCAATTCCCCCTTACTAATTTCCAAGCCGATTAAGTCTGGCTGCACCGATTGATACTCCTTAGCGCATTTTCATCAAAAAACGGTGTGAGAAAGTTTTGATGATATTTTAGGAAAACTGATAAAATACTAGATGAGTATAGCTTATTATGAAAGTTCTATGTGTTCATCATAAGGGTGGAGTAGGCAAAACAACAACTGCAATTCATATTACTGGAGTTTTCCTGAATATGGGAAACAAGGTACTCTTAATAGATGGTGATTCTCAAGCTCACAGCTTCAAATTTTTTAGCGAGGGACTAGCACCAAAAGCAGGTGGTGAAACATTTACAACCCAAGAAGACAAACTGACAGTCATCAGCGAAAGTGATAAAAGCAACCCTGATCGATTGGCTAAAACTTTAGGAAAATTAGCAAAAAATAAAAAGTTTACTCATACTGTTATTGATGTTTCTCCTGATCTAACTTCTATTTCTAAATTCTTGTTTGAGGTTACACCTGATTTGGTATTACTAGGAGTTAAGCAAGATGATATAGGCTCATTTGTAAGTTTAAATGATATGCTAATAGCGCTTGAACAAGCACGTCCTATCATTGGTTCTATTCGTGTAAAAATCGTACCAATAGGAGCATCCAAATCTGATTTCCAACAGTTTATTGATAATCATTTTACTAATTATGAAATCCTTGATCCTGTTGATTGGTTGCCTATGAAAGCTGGTAATGCAGTTTTTATTAATTATGACTATTTATGGACTGAGCCAGATTGTGAACATTTATGGGATTACTACAAAAAAGTAGTTATGGAGTAAAAAAAATGGCAGAAGCTAATTATACATCTTCTACCCGTCCACCAAAAAAGCATCGAGATCCTAACTTGATTGCCCGTAGTAAAGATGAATTAAAACGTCAACAAGAAGACTATATAAAAGAGAAGATAAAAACATCTGCTATTAAATCTTTGCGTCAAGGTACAATACAACCTTTTCCAGTTCGTGTTGGAAAAAAATGCAAGATACAATTAGATGATCTACAAATGCGTTTGCGCGTGGATGAGAAAACTATTTTAAATATGGCATTTGCTTATGCTTATAATGAGTCAATACAAAAGCAGATTAAAATTCAGCATCTGAGAGAAAAATTAGAAGATATGATTATAGATGAAGAAAGTTTGATGTTTGAAGTTAATGAATATACTCTTGATACTTTGTTTAAATCTGGAATTGAGGATGCAATATTTATTTATTTGAATTTTGGAATTATTCTTTTGCACGCTCGATTAATTGAATTAGACACATCGGCTATTTTTTGATTTTTAATTTCAATAATTATATGGAACAGTACATAGCATATAATCTGGCATTAGGAATAGTGAGAACAAGTTCAAAAACAAAGCAAGAACTTGGTCGTACTTTTGCCAGAATTTTAGGCTTTCATCCTGGTCCATTAGGTAAAGATGGTGGAATAGATGGGGTTATTATCCCCGAAGATGGCAGGTTAGTGTATTTTCAAAGTAAACTCAGTCAATTAGAATTGACGGTAGATCATGCAAAAATTTTATATGCTGATATAATGTATCACAAAGCAGAAATTAGTGTTATGTTATCAGGTGTAGGATATAAGAAAACATTTAAAGATCGTCTATTTGGTCATCCATATATAAACCCAGGAAGTATTCATTTGTTAACATTGGTTGATATCTTAGCCAAAACTGATAGTTATGATCTTGCAGTGCAAGATATTCCTAAACTTAAATTGATAGAAGAAATTAATTGGAAACAATTTAAATAGTAAAAGCGTGAGTATCAAGCAAAACTTTCATAATTGAGGTGTAGCTGGATTGATAAAATCGTTAATGATTTCATCTGGTAGTGGAAGATCAAAATCGGGAGAAATTATAACTTTCGATTCATCCGTTTTAATCATTTTGGGTATGCTGATTAGAGCTATATTCAGGAAACCAATTTTCATCTAGGATTTGTGCTAATGAACCAATGGGAATAAGAGGGAATTTCTCAAGGGGAAGTTGAGAGCGATCGCTTACTTCTAATCTAGCATCTTGATAACACTCATCAAATATTTCTAGAATGTAAGGTTTTAAACTAGGACTATCTTTAAGTTCATCTTTTATCTGTCTACGAAATGTCCTAATTTCCCCTTGCCAATGTCCTTGATTACGTTCTCTTTCACTATCCCAATATTTGAGTTTTAGTAGATGTACAAGCAGCGTAGTTAATAAATTTTCAATTGCTCGTTTCTCATTTCTACCCATAGTTTCTAATTCTTCTAATAAATTCTCTAAATCAACAGCAGAAAATTGTCCTGTGCGGAGTTGGTTAATGGTTGTTCTTATCCACAGGTAATAGTCTTGATCGTATAAGTTTTGAGTTGTTGGTTCAATTATTGGTGTTGCCATAAAATAGCGGTAGTTTTGTTGTTTTAACTTTATTTTAACAGCACAAACACATACCTCGTATAGAAGTATCTTCAAAATTTATCTGACACCGGAAACGTACTGTAGTTGTTCTTTGATGTACTGAATGCAGCCCTCTAGCCAACAAAATAAACTATCTTTATCAATATCAAATCGATGTTTTCCTCCTTTTTCATGCCATTGAGATGCCATAGCAAAATGAAATTTAGTTGAATTATCCCAGTCTCTTTGTTCTTTCAAATCAGCATTGTCATCTGCAAAATTATTTGGTTCTATTGATGCTCCAAAATCCTGCACCTCATTAGATTTAAGTAAAGACTCAAAACTTAATTTTTCTGAAGTATTAAAATTTCTAATTAGAAATGATTTATCAATATGCCAATGAGGTTGTGCATGGTTATTATCATCCTTTAATACATCCCATTCTGCACGAAATAATGGCTCTTTATCATCAGTAATAAATCCCTTAAAAACTCTTATGCTGACACCTGAGAACTGGAAACTATCAGGTTTAACCTTTAACTTAGGATTATTAAATACAGGCAAAAATGTTAAAGATATATTTATCCAGTAAATATAATTAAGAATTTCTGGTAATAACCGAATTACGCGATGTTTATTGCCTCTATCATCAGTAGCAAATACAATACCTGATTTATTATTAGTAAGTTCATAAATATAACGCTTTGAGTCTTTTTGCAATTCTATAAATTCTAATTCTTTAACATTCAATACGGGCTTAATACGATTTGTACACAACTGTAGGACTGTCTTAGCATCAGGAACGCAAAATGGTACTGCCTGTTGTCGAGATTTTCTTCCCATCCTTAAAATTCTGAAAGTGAAATTGTATTATCCGGTAGTTGATATAAATATAGAACTATTTTATTTAGCACTTGACTATCAAAATCTTCTCCAGAACTGATCAATTTACCAATTCTGTATAAAGATTCGAGAGCATTTAAATCTAAATTCTGATCCATCAAATTAGGAATTGGCATATTGTTAATATATCTTTTTGACAAATCCCATTGTCCCCCACCAATATGATTAGAAATAGAAGCCAGCAAGTTATTTATCAGTGAACAGGAAAGTATTGCAAGGTAGGCTAATCCGAGCTTTTCAGGTAGTATATTTCCTTTTTTGGGAAACCAAGCAAATCCCTTTATCACGACATAATCACCAGAATCATCCCATGCAAAAGAACCTGCTTCACCAAAATGTGTGGAAACTAATTTTGGTTGCCTTTCTACCTGCCAAGTTCTATGTCTATTAAGCATCCACCAGTTACTGTCAGTTTTTCCTGCTTTAGATAAAATTTTGGGTTTACTTTCACGTAAATATTTACCATAATAACTTCCTACATACTTTTTAAGTTCATCCTCTGATTCAATTTTTGGTATATCTTCTCCATAAGGATAAAAAACGTAAAAGGTATCAAATAGTTTTCCTGTATTTATAGAGTCATTGATAATTACAGGTCTGAAGAAATTCCTTTCCTTTTTAGGCAAGGCTTCAAAATCATTTTTTTTCAAAATAAAAACTGAGTTTAAACCTGTTTCTCCGCCTTGTCTAATTTCAAAAATATCTTTTACTTTTGAGAAATTTTCCAGTCTCTTTAATAAATTAAAAGCCTTATAAGAACGAGGCGACCAACTAATGAGATTTGTACTTAAAGATGGATTTTCATAAATACTAAATCCATCCTGATCTATAATGTCAAAGGAATTTCTGCCACAGTAGTTATATTTACGCAAAGCACGTAAAAGACCAGAAGATGACTGTAAGCGATGATCAGCCCATAGAGAAAGTGTTGATTCACTTGTTTTAGGAGATTTACCCACTAAAACAGCACTATCTATCTGGGCATTTGAGAAAAGATGATGACTTCCTAATTTTCCAACTAAATAAATATCTACATGAGATATAACTGCCTGTCTGATTTTGAAGTGCGATTCTGTATCCAAAATAGAAGCAGGTAATATGCAACCAATTACACCTTTTGAAGGTAGGCTTTGCACTCCTTTCCACAAGAAAACACTTGAAAGATCAGGAGTTTTCTGCATTAATGTATTTAAAGATTGTTTTACCAATTCTTTTTGTTGTTTATCCATATTATTCCAGGATAAAAATGGAGGATTCATCAAAACAATATCTGCATCAGCACTCCACTGATTCCGATCATTTAAAGAATCTCGATGTTGTATTTCTATCTCTACTGAAAACTTACTGTTTAACTTGTCTTTTTCATATAGAAGAATAAAGGTTGCCATGTCAATAGCTGCTGGTGAAATATCCCAACCCTCAAGCTTTACTCTTCCTTGATAGTTTTTCAAAGATAATTGTCTTAATACTTCTTTTAGAAAAACTCCAGATCCACAAGCGGGATCGAAAACTTTTAAATAAGGTGGTAAATCACCTATTGCATTTAATACTTCTTCAACTAAAGTTCTAGCTATTGAAGGTGGTGTGTAATGTATTCCAATGAAGCCAGTTTCTTTTTTAACATTTACAGGAGCAGGCAAAAATCCTGGTAGAAAGGGTTGTTCTTGGCTCAATGTATAAGCTTCATAATGTGCTTCTTGAAAGAGCGTACCTGAAGCATGACGGAGTAGTAGAGAAATATCAGGTTTTAACCCGTAAAAGCTAGTTCCATCTTTTAAGGTATTTATCAGAGATTCCCAATCTAAGTCATTAATTGAATGAATAATTGTTTGAATATCAGGAGATAATCCCCACTTTTTTATGTTTAATTGATTGCGATCATTATTATCCGCTACACAAGCAAGTAGATAAAGAAAAGCTCTTAAGGATTGTTGTCCATCAATATGATACCCTAGTATACCCCTGAGAATTCTAAATGTTCGTATCGCAAAGGAAATAATGGATAAATCTCTTGATGGTTGGTCTTTTTGTAGGTATTCGTAGAATTTTTCTAAATTATTTTCAACGCTTTTTTTCGTATAGCGTTCTAGAGCGGAAGGTTTGTTATCCCACCTATGAACTTCAACAAAATCATTAAAGACCCTAACGTAGTGACCAACATCTGAAGACCATGCTAAAGTTCGAGGATCTTCAACATCTGATTCAAGCCCTAAATCTAGACAAAAGTTACCAACTTTACCATTTAGAAGGATAAATTTCTCGCTTCCATTTTGAAGACTAAACAAAGGTACTGGAAGCAACCCAAGTTCAAGCTTCCAGGATTCAAGTGATTTAATCTCCAAACTACGAGCCATGCCCACATCTACACCTATATCAATACTTTTATTCAGTGTATGCTAAATTGGACTATTAGTATGTAAATCTTTACAAAGTTTTTTTACATCTTGGGCAAACCTGATCAGTCTTAGGTAGTAATGCGATCGCTTAATCATAGATCAATCTATCATGCGATACTTACATCGGGTTAGGCTAACGCTTATCCCAGAAAATATATGAATTGCCTTCTTTTCCTATTTAGGTCAATTAACATGGACATCAGTGTAACTTTAAATGAAATCAAAGCCCTGAGTATTACAGATAGAATACTGATTGTACAAGAAATTTTAGAAAGTATAGCAGCAGAACAGGCTTATCCCGATTTAACAGAAGTGCAAAAACGAGAACTTGATCGACGGATTACTGATTACGAAGCAAATCCAGATGATGTAATCACATGGGAGGAAATTAAAGCTTCAATTAGAGATTAAATAAGAAGTATTAATAACAATTTTACTGGTGTTAGGCATTTTCTATATCTGATAATAATTCTTCTTCACTTAAATCAATTAACGGCGCTCTATAATCATTTAATTTGAGGATGAAAGTTACTCTCTCTACTCCCAGTAATGCAGCAGCCATACCAGAAGAAAGACGTTTCATTTCATATAATTTCACAGCCATTGCCCATTTTGCTTCTTGTTCAAACTGTTCTCTTGTTTTACCAATAGCATCAGGTAAAGTTTCGGGGTAGTTAATTTTCAGTTGCAAAGACATAATTTATTTTATAGCAAAGGTTGTTGATATTATCGAATTACACGAAAATCGGCTTTTGGGTTATTCAAATCCTGACGCAGAAGCAATAATGCTTTTTCTTTGAGTATGGTTGCCATATACGCTGAGTAGCTATTTATTATATTATTTTTTCGATTTAGTTCAAGGAAATAAAACAAAAGGTAAAGAGATATCTGAACAATTATCGCTTTTTTCTCTATTAATCGGGTTTTCTTTTTGTTACCCAAAATTATGCACTATATTATAACCTCTACCGAAAGTTTATTTACCCTTAGTGTAAAAACTTTATGCGATCGCATAGTCCGTCTAACAATATGGAATTATATCAGAATAGCGATCGCTTATAGTGTAAAGATTCTTCTTCTAATAAGAGTATATCTTCCGCAGAATATATGTGATTTTTTAGCCTCATGTTTCTTGCTTGTTTCCGTAATTTCCCTGCGTGACAGCTAAGGGTGCGGAATGTGGGTTTAAATTACTTTGTCCGCAGGATCAAGGGTATCTTTAGATATGAAGGTGTCAACGTGAGGGTAGCTGCTGGAGTTTGTTTTTAGCAGATTTTACCAATTGCTGCGCTTCAGCATAGGCAGTTGTTCCTGGTTTGACGTTGCTGAGTTGATTGATAATTCCCTGAATTTCCCGTTTCATTTGGATATTATCAGTTGGTGGAGAGGTAATCAAGCTTTGAATTTGTCGGTTAGCCTGGGTGAGAATTTCTCGTGAATCGTTTTCCAATTGGCGACGATTTTTGATCATCCCCAAATTAGTATGATACTGGGCTAGTAATTTTTGGGCTTCCACATAGCTTGGTTCACTAACGTTAATGTTATCTAATTGAGCGATCGCTCTTTGCCAAAGACTCCCTATTTGTTCCCACTCTCCAACGCTATGGGGTGGATTTTGAGAGGCTTTAGCGGCTGCTAAGGCATATTGTTTCGCTGCTTCAATCAATGTACCACTACGCTGATCTACAGTTTTTAATTTTACCTGATAGGCAGCTATTAACTTTTGTGCATCTAAATAACGAGGGTTGTTGATTGGCACTTGATTGAGGCGCGTAATTGCCTGTTCCCATAACCCTGATGCTGTTTGTGTTTGTGTTAACTTAACTTTCTCCGCTTCCAGATCAAACTCCTGGGCAGCGGCAATAAAGGTACTAATTCGCGCATTTTCAAAATCCCGCTTGTAAGCTGCCAGTTCCGTTTGTGCCGTCTTTCCTGCTAAAGTTTGGGGGGTAATTTGGTTTAATTTGTCAATTGCCACTTGCCAAGAAGCGATCGCACTTTCTTTGTTTTTGGTATTCGTAGCCTGTTCATATTGTTCCTTGGCTGCTAATAACTCTGTTCGTGCTTGATTGAGTGGAACCAAAGCATTTTTATCTTGGAAAACTACAGCATCTAGTCGCGCTACCCGTTGCCGCGCTTGTTCAAATTCATCAACTGTAAATTTCCAAATACAACCGAAAAAATTACAATAAGTTTGGGGATAATAACCCAAAAACCAAACTGGTAAATTATCTAAATGTTTTTTTGCAGCTATAACTTTTTCTCCACCCCTTTCAATATCAGCCGGGGTTGTAGCCTTACTGACTAACTGATCTGCCTGTTCTAAAGAATCAATAGCCCCTCGATAGTGATAATCCATATTTAAATAGCTAGGTAAAAGTAGAATGGGCGCTACTCTAGCCATCGGTAAACGAATCATCGGATATGGTAAATTTAAAACCCACAACACCCCAGCCGTACCAGCTAAGAAAATAGTTGTATATTTGATTTGACGGAACATGATAGCACCTAGTATCTAATATTGATCCTATTCTCTTTGGTTCCTACAAAAAATAGTTAAATTCTTAAACAATTATTCAAAATGTGTAAGTATTCAGGATCTCAGACTAATAAAAGCTTTTCGAGTTCAATTTGATGATTTCCAGAAAATCTAACTTTTCTCTACTCCTGACTCTTGACTCCTAAATTTTTGCCAAAATGTTTATAATCGTAGTGAAATGAATCTAAATTATATCTAAAATGTCAACAGCTTTAATCACCGGTGCATCGGGTGGAATTGGCAAAGCCTTTGCTGAAAAACTCGCTGCGCGTAAAACTAATCTTGTTTTAGTCGCTCGTTCATCGGAAAAATTGCAGCAATTAGCGACAGAATTACGGCAAAAGTACAAAATTCAAGTAGAGGTTATAGTTAAAGACCTGACAGAAACTAACGCTAGTAATGCTGTATTTGATACCATTAAATCTCAAGAATTAACCATTGATTTATTAATTAATAATGCTGGTTTTGGTGACTATGGTGATTTTGCTGAACGTGACGGAGAAAGACAATTAAATATGATTCAATTAAATATAATGGCCTTAGTAGATTTAACCCATAAATTTCTCCCTCTCATGCGGCAGCGTCGTTCTGGCAGCATTATTAATATATCTTCTATTGCCGGATTTCAACCCATGCCCTATCTTTCAGTTTATGCGGCAACTAAAGCTTTTGTTCTGAGTTTTAGTGAGGCATTATGGGCAGAAAATCGTGATTATGGTGTTCATGTTTTGGTGGTTTGTCCAGGTCCAACGGGAACGGATTTTTTCACCGAGGCTAAATTTCCTCAATCTTTAGCAGGTAGTAATAATAAGATATCGACACCTGAAGAAGTTGTGGATGATGCTTTAAAAGCCTTGGAAAAAGGTGAACCTACGGTAGTTACTGGTGGTTTGGCAAATCAAATTATTGTCAATGCACACAGATTTTTGCCAAGAGAATCTCTGGTGAATTTGGTGGCAAAACAGTTTAAAGGGGTTGGTGATTGGTGATTGGTGATTGGTGATTGGTGATTGGTGATTGGTGATTGGTGATTGGTGATTGGGAAATAGAGGGAATTAATTTTCCCTTTTTTTATTAGACATCTGGTGAAAAAGATCGGTCGATGTCTATTACATATATCTAGTTAGTTGCACCCGGTAGCGGTCTTTTTTTGTGACGGCAATTTCACCAACTTCTAAACGACCTTTACCACGAATTGAGATTAAATCACCTGATTTGAGTTGAGAACTAGCTTGAGTGATATCTTTCCAATTTACCCGCACATCACCAGATTCGATAAAATCTACCATTTTGCTGCGGGACATTCCAAAACCGGCAGAAGCGATCGCATCTAAACGCAATGAAGCTTCGACGGTGGTTAATTCTTTCTTTTTCGGTTCTCTAACCTTTAATTCATTGAGATCAATGCGCTGAGTTTTCACAGGTACAGAACGCACTTGTTGGAGACTCATTTCCAAAAATTCGACCAATTCCGGGACAACGATCGCTTGAGATCCCCTTTCTCCCAAAACAATAATATCTCCCGTTTTTTCCCGAACAATACCCGTTCCCAACATTGCACCTAAAAAGTCCCGGTGAGTTGCGGTGTCAAACAAGAAATTTCCAGCGATTTCTAAAACAGCGATCGCTACTTGAGACTGATCTAATGGTAACTCCGAACGAGCGATCGCTATTCTTTGTCGTTCAGCTTGCGGGTATCCACCCCATGCCACCAAATGCACATCTGTTAATCGACTAAACACCCTCTGAATTTCCGCCAACTCCGGTGGAGACAAAAAATCAGTTAAGACCACCTCCCAGGTCTTAATAGCCTGTTCTGCTTGGTCAATCACACGAGCTACACTATCACGATTTTCAACACCTTTTAACAGTTCTTCTCTAGCCAACATTGTTTAAAATTATTTGAATTGTATTTCGCGCAAAGACGCAAAGAGAATGTGAAAGCAATTTTAATTAGTTTCAGCGTAACCCTGAATATTTTCTGGTTCAAACTGACGTAATATCCTAGTCGCTTGACGAGTCACAGTTTCAGAACCTTGAACCACAATTATGTACTTACCAGCATTCAAGCGATTACGATAGGGTAAAGCATCTCCACCCCCTGTAATTAAACCAACACCACCACCAGCCACCAAACTCCCCAAAGCCCCACTACCAGCACCCAAAAGACCGCCAATTAGGTGATTTCCAATTTCTCCAGCCCAACCAAAGGTATTCAAGCCAGTGCTAAGACTGAAAGCAACACCAGCAAAAAAGCCAAATGGTACAAGCCAGTATGACATAAATGTTGCTTGTTTTTTAGCTTGCTCTTTGGGGTCAATCAAGCCAAATTCATCAGCACTCTTATAACCTCTACCCAAAATTGTACTATTTATACTTTCTCTTTCTAACGCTAGGTAAGCAGACTCAGCTTCTATCCGGTCTGATAATACAGCAATCAAGTAATTCATAATCTAATTCAAATTTTGTCTTAATTAACAGCGTATCATTCAATTAAGCACATCTAAAGGTTGACAAAAATTATCTATCCCTTGTTTGAGGACATAGATTAAAATTGGTGTTGCCAAAATTTTCGGAAAATCGGGCAATTCTTGAAGTTTTGCCATCATTTCTACAATTGAGCCATTCAACAACTCACCTCGATATTCTCGTTGACACAAAACTACACGCCATTTTTTCGCCAAACCATCCAACCAATCAGCATTTGTTTGTCCTGGTTCTTGTCCTGCTCGAATAGCTAAGGTCATGGCTGCATCTTCTAAGTCTCCCTCACAATCCTCTATCAAGTCTAATACTTCCATTGCTTGAGAGTCATCTACCAATTGAGAGCGTAACTGTGCAATTTCTTTTGATGTTACTTTAGTCATGAGTTTTTGTCTAGTTTATTAGTGAAAAAGAACCCCACCCCCAACCCCCTCCCCGCAAGCGAGGAGGGGGCTATGATGTATTTTACTAAAAACCGCTATAAATTCCTTTGAAATATATTTGAGAAGATGATAGTGATAATTTGCGTTTTTACATTCATTTTCATTGGTGTCAGCTTAGGCTCTAATTCTTTTCCCACAGTCGTTTTATACTTCTCAAGGTTACAATTTGAGCTTTTGCCTAAAGGGGAGATATTGATGTAAAAACGCAAGTTATAGACTTCTCAAGTATACCCCTCCTCTCTTGAGGGCTACCGTGTACACACAAGTCTTATCAAGATTAAATCGGCGGTTAGAAACCGCAACTACACAGGCAAAACCCACCTCCGTGGGTTAAAAATAAGTAGTTTTTCTTCAGTCCACGCAGGTGGACTTTGTTTGTGTAGCCGTGATTTCTAATCGCCAGGGCTTGTTTTGGGTAATCAGATCACTTGTGTGTACACCGTAGCTCTCTTGAGGGGAGGGGAGATTTTGATTTATCAAAATCGGGGTGGGGTTCTTCTGGATTGTTTGGTAATTGAATAAGTTTGATCTAACGACATTATTAAAGTTTTACGTCAAGTTGACAATCATCATTAATTAAAGTCTGAAACAAGCTATTTTAGTAAAATTCTAAAATCATCAAATCCTTATAAATTCGTGATTCAGACATCAGGAAACCAATCTTGATCTAAAGCTTGAGAAAGACTAATTTGCGCTTCAGGGGGAAGTTTAAATAGTTTAGACACCGATTTGATGGCGACGGGATAGACTTTTTCATACATAGTTTCCAGTTGAGAACACAGACTAGGACTATCTTCTAGGCGTGTTTGAATTTGAGAGCGAAAGTTAACAATTTCTGAAGCCCAGTGATTACCGGATCTCGGTTTTTCAACTTCCCAATAGGACAATTTAAGGAGATGTTCTAGCAGACGGGTTAAAAGACTACTCAAGGCGCGTTTGTCGTTTTTCCCCATGCTTTCTATTTCTTCAATTAAATTATCCCAATCTATTTCTTGGAAATTTCGGTTTCGGAGTTGTTGCACGGTTTCTTCTATCCATTGGTTATAGTCACTTTCATACAGAGTTTGTGTCATAGGGAAAAGGGAACGGGGAACGGGGAACAGGGAAACGATCGCAAAAAAAACCTCACTTACCTTAATTATAGGCAAATGAAGTTATTTAGACTTTATTCAGCAGAAATTTACTTATTCAAAGCCCTAAAAGTTACGGATCTTTGTAATTGAGTTAAAGCACGGTTGTAATCCAAAATAGCTGTAATGCGATTACCTTCGGCTCTTGTCAGGTCGTTTTCTGAGTTAATGACATCAGTTTGAGTACCGACACCGGCTTGGAATCGCAAACGCGCTAAACGTAAAGACTCTTTAGCTTGTTCTAAAGCAGCATTAGCGGTTTGCACATTTTTTAAATTAGATTCCTGGCTTGAGTATGCCTCTTCCACCTGAAAACGAACTTGGTTGCGCTGTTCAGAAAATTGGGTTTGAGCGATCGCTATATTAGCTTTAGCCTGAGCCGCCCTTGCCCTTGCTGCGCCCCCATCATATAAATTTAGGGTTGCTCGCACTCCCACAGAATAACCATCGCTGACATTGGTATTATCATCGAATCGATCCAGCAAGTCATATCTAGCAACTAAACTAACTTGTGGACCCAAAGATGCTAAGGCCTGTCTCCGTTGTGCTTCACTAATAAGCCCTTGAGCTAACTGCTGTTGCAACTCTGGACGGTTTTGATAAGCCAAAATAATGCTTTCTTCCAGCGTCCGGTTCCACAGATCCGCTAACTGTACAGGATCAGCGGCACTGATATTTACCGATTGGGGGGTATTTAACCGAATGGCTAACCGACGACGGGCGACTTGTTGCTGGGAGAGGGCGCTGGTGAGATCCTGCTGGGCATTAGCTAAGTTTACTTGCGATCGCAACACATCAAACCTCGTCCCCACCCCAGCCCGTTCTAAGGCCTGAGCATCTCGCAAACTAGCCTCAGAGTTTTGTACTGCCGACTGAGTAATCCGTACCCGTTCATCTGCTTGTTGCAAATCGTAGTAAGCTGTAGAAACATTCAGTCGAATTTCTTCCGATTGGCGCTCCACATCCAACTGCTGAATACGGACTCTTTCTTCATTCTCCTTCACAGTTGCTCGTCGTCTACCGGAGGTATAAAGATCGTAAGTCAGTTGGGCTGAACCACTAAAATCAGTATTATTAGGTGCTTCACCCACAGTCGGATCTGTTTGTCTTGCTTGGTCAAACTGTAGAGAACTGCCAACACTGCGACTATTTGTGATGTCCGTACTTAACCCCAAAGTCGGAAGCCATGCCGCTTCTGCCTCCCTTAGAGCCGCTCTACTGCGTTCCAACTGCAAGATCGACACCTGTAAATCATTATTATTCCGCTTGGCCAATTCCAGAGCTTGTTCCAAAGTAATTGGCTGATTTTCCCCAAGCGTCACTTCCTCTGGTTTGCTAGGGAATAGCAACGGGTCGGGATTAGGATTCAGGTTTTCAGGAATTGCTACTGTACCCCTAGTGTCCTCAATAATTGTTTCTTCAACAACTGTTTCTTCAACAATAGTCGGCACAGGAGCAACTGTTTCCTCAACCGCACTAGGCACAGGAATTGTCTGTTCAACAACTGTTTCCTCAACAATAGTAGGCACAGGAGCAACTGTTTCCTCAGCCACACTAGGTAGATTAGCTTGAGCTACCAACTTTAGAGAGGCATTTTTTTGTAAACACCGACTTGGAGTTAAAAGTAAGGCAGCTTGGCTGTTTTTATCTACCTGTGGACACTGTTGCGACTCTAGAAAATTTGCTTCTTGGACTCCAGCGACGGAAATTTGTAACCCTGTATTTGGTCTTTTTTGTCCAAAAATACTAATAAAATTAGCTTCAGCAAGACTGCCATCGCTCAAAGGTTGAACACCAAGTTGAGTTAAATTAGCAGTGGGTAATAAAGCTTGATAACTATTAACCGTACTCTGGGACAGTTGTTTATCTGTCATATCCTTGGTGTCTAAGGCTCTACCAGGAGTAGAAATTAACACATTAGGAGAAGACAAAGGCTGTACCCCATTTATTTTCACCACTCCAGCCCAAGTAGGCTGAGTCGTTAACACTGCTGCTGTTACACCTGGTAACAAACTATGGAATAATTGCTGTCCTTTCACCGCATCCCCTCACACGAAATTCAATTTAGCGGCAGAAAACCTGTCTTCACCACAGAATATAACACGTTAGCGACATACTCCACACTCACCCTTTCAGGTGAATGAGAGGCTTCTTTTTGTTTTAGCTAAACTTAAAAGAAAAGATAGCGCGACAACAAATTTAAAAATCGGGACTCTGTTTGTCTTCAAAACGTTTGACAATACGAGAAAGCTCCGCCTTTTCATCTATAGTAACCCGATTAGGCGCTCCACTGACAATCCTTTCGTAATTACGGAAAGAATCTTTAATATCTGGACCGTCTGCTGTAATATTGTACTCGCGGATGCCCTTGTCATGCCAAGATCCCCGCATTTTAAAGACGTTGATTGCCCTGGACATTTCCCCACGAATTTCCACGTACTGCAACATCAAAATTGTGTCTGTGATCGTGGAAATGTGAGAATCTGTAATGGAATGTGAACCCATGAATTGGTCGGTTGTGTTGGTAAAGAACCCTGTGATTTCTTCTTGTTTGGCATAACCTGTCACCCCAATCACAAATTGCCGAAAGGCGTTGTTACTAACCCCTCTAGCCATAGCAGAAAGGGAATCAATAGCAATGCGGGCAGGTTTAAACTCAGCAATTTCTGATTTAATAATTTGCAAATGATCTTCTAAACCAGTGGATTCGGGATAGGTACAAATTATTTTTAGTAAGCCTTGGTATTCTAATTCCTCAAAATCAATACCCCAAGAATAAGCGTTGCGAGACAGTTGAGCGCGAGATTCTTCATAAGCAAATAATATAGCTCGTTCACCACTCACACAGCCATCTTGCAAAAATTTGCTTACCAATAATGTTTTACCAGTTCCCGTTGCTCCCGTCGCCAAAATAATAGAATCTTTAAAGAAGCCGCCACCGCACATCTCATCTAAGATTTTCACCCCAGAAGATACTCGGACATTAGAAGATCGTTGGGTTAAACGCATTGCTCCCAAGGGGAAAATGTTCACCCCTGCATTAGTGATAGTAAACGGATATTCACCTTTCATGTGAGTTGTTCCGCGCAATTTGAGAATTTCAATTGTCCGACGACGACGTTCTCCTTCTAATACATTCCGCACGATTACCACATTATCAGAAACAAATTCTTCCACGCCAAAGGAGGCCACTGCTCCATATTCTTCACTGCGTTCTGTGGTGATGATGGTTGTGACATTCAAAAGTTTAAGTCTTGCTACTAAGCGAAATATCTCTCTTCGCACTACTCCCATTGCTTCATACTGCTGAAATACTGCCGTAATTGAGTCAATGGAAACTCGTTTGGCCTTGTATTTACGAATAGCATATTGTAATCGCTCAATCAAGGCTGAAAGATCAAAATTACCTACAATATCCTGTCCTTCTGGATCTGGGGAGGCATCGAGAATAAAAAGTTTTCCTTCTTCAATTAGCTTTTGTAAATTCCAGCCAAAAATATGGGCATTTTTAATAATATCACTGGGCGATTCCTCAAAGGTAACAAATACCCCTGGCTCGTCTAAATAAGTGATACCGTTGTAGAGAAATTGGAGAGAGAATAGGGTTTTACCTGTGCCAGATGTACCACTGACTAAGGTAGTTCTATGGACAGGTAAGCCGCCATGACTAATATCATCAAAACCTTCGATCATTGTGCAAATTTTTTCTACACCGACCATAGGTATAGTTTGTTTTTCCTGTGGTGCTTTTTCACTCATTGTTTGTCACATATTTGGGTCTTGAACCCGATTTTTTAAAATAGTTCATAGGAAACAGAAAATAGAGCCAAGGTAAACAATTAAGAATTTTGGATTTTGGATGGTATTTAATTAAGTCCAATCTAAAATATAAAATTTCTCCTCTATGTTGCCATTTTTCCTGCTGATTCCTATCTCCTGCTGTCTCAGTCAGCTTGTTTTTCCCAATCTTCTTCGATTAGTTCTTCATACAATAAGTCTAATCCGATTAATACTCTTTCTCTATCTGAAAGATCACCGATGATTTTGCGGACGGGTGGGGGCAAAATTTTCGATAATGTAGGTGTGGCTAATATCTTATCTTCTTCGGCAAGTTGTGGATTTTTCAGGACATCAATCACTTTCAAAGCATAAATACCTTGAAATTCCTGTTCTAAGATATTTTTCAGGGTTTTTAGGGCGCGGACGGAGTTGGGTGTGTTCCCTGCTACATAAAGCTTGAGAACATAGGTTTTTCTAGCTTGATTCATACATATAAAATACAACTAAACTACAGGCTATTACCCCAGGGCGGAAGTCAAAGGTCAAAAGTCAGAATGAATAGGGTGTGAGATTTTTGGAGATTGGCAATGATTGGTTTATTCAAGTAATCAATTTAGCTGATTTTAGCCATTGAACGCCTATAAACTTCACACAAATTTGCTAAGATATCGATCAATGTCAGACGGTAATCTAGTAAGGTTTCATTACTCCTTCCTTCTAATTTTAGTTGTGTAGAAAATTCGTCAATTACTTCCATGTGGATTTCTATGATTGTTGGGACAGGAACACTGGCATAAAATAAGGTGTTGATAAAGTTATCAATTTTTATTTTCAATGTTTTATCTGTGATAAAGTAGTTTATAAGGATTTGCCGATATTCGGATTTGATTTGTTCTAAAATTTCCTGCTGATCGGCTGGATTCATTTGCTGAAACTGCTGCTGGTTTTTGGGTTTGTGGCAGGCAAATAGGTTGCTATTCTGAAGTTCGAGGGTAGATTTGGGTATGTTATGGGTTGTTATAGGGATAGGGTGAATAAGCTGTAAACAAAACAATTGGGCAATAATGCTATCAGCAAGATTGTGAATTTGTGTAAATAAACTTCTTGCGTTACTCAATTTACCAGATTTGTCTAAGTATTTCTCAATATTTGCTGGCAGAATCAATAAAGGTATTAACATCTACTTTTTATATATCTCCTCGATCGCCATGACCAAGATTTAAGGGTTGATAGGTGTGGAAAAAAGATTTTTGCTAAAGATTGGTTAATTGAGGTGTTGTGTCAAGTATTTAATCAAAACCTGACATTGATGATGGGGATGGGTGATTAGTTAAAGTTTTTGCCTTTCCCTGTCCCCTGCCTACCTGTAAACATATATGTCTAAATAGGGATTACTATATTTCACTCCTTGATAAGATACTTAAACGAACTTAACGTATTTTCGCATTCTAAATCATTATAATTCCTCAAGGTTCTAAAGCGAATCTTTAGAGCCATAATTGTTTTAGCTGTAACTATCAACGAGGAGTTTCAATACCAGAAGGATACTGGTGAAGATGGTGGCTCGTCCAAAAGAGTGTTACTGCTGTAGAAGTTGAGCCTAGCTGATTGTTGAGATGGCGTTTAAATTGTCACTAGAATCGCTGATTTGAATCTTCTGAGAGGATCTTGCTTCAGGCGTGAAGACCATCAGTAATTTGGCCGATGGTGATGCCAGAGGTAACCACAAGAAGAAAAACCCCCAAAGCCTTATGTCAATGCTACAGTACCCGCTTTATGACTTTCTAGCAACCGTACCCAGCTGCGTAGAAACAAGTACTCTGGCAGAGGTGCTGGAGATTTTTGAGCAAGAGCAGTGCGATCGCTTGGTAGTGGTGAATCAACAGCAATTCCCTCTAGGATTGTTGCACTCTGCCCGTTTAATCCCTAAATTATTGTCAGCAGCAGGTGGCAGTAGTTATTTAAATTTCCATCAGTCCCTCTCTACCATGGCAGCGATTTTTGAGCCGATACAGACTATTTTAGCGTCTGAGCGGCTAGAAAAATTTAGCTGGTTATTGCGTTATCAAGAAGCCAAAAAGCAGCAAATTTCCGAATGGATACTGATTGACTCAGATGGTAAATATCTGGGCTTGTTAGATAGTGTACGATTGTTGCAGTTTTTGGCTAAAAACCATGATGGTGGGGTGAAAACTCACTCCCCGGTACAGATGCCTTATGAACATCAACGAATGCTCCATAAGCCTTTAGTACAGTTATTAGCAAGGCTGCCCTGGCCTTTAATGTTACAAACAGGTGCTGGCAAAGTTGTTACCCAAAATCCCGCATGGTGGGAACAATTGGGTATTTTGAAAGATCCAGAAGGAGTCAGGCAACAGGTAGAATCTATACTAGCCCCTGCCCGCACCCAAGAGCCGGAATACTCTCATCATCAAATTAAGGTTCATCCCAATGGGAGAGGAACTAAGGACGCTAGAGAAAATTCTTCTCCAGGAATGAAACTATTTTCAGCGAATAATAGTCCTAATTTGTCAGGACAGAATCATCCTCAGATAGGGAAACATATATCAATTATTCAAGAGCCGTCAGTATCTAGCAAAAATTCAGCTAATCACTGCTTTTTGGACACGCAAATGGGTACTTGTACCTGTGTAGTAGAAATACAAAATGGTCAAGAACGAATTTGGCAGTTTGCTAAAATTCCTTTAGATAGTGCTGAGTTCAAGGTTTTAAGTTCTAATGCGGAAGTAACTCTCAACCGGACTGATGATTTGTGGTTAGTATTGGCAACGGATGTAACCGAACAGCAACAATTATGTAAAGAACTGGCTGCTAAAAATGCTGATTTAATTCAACTAAATAGATTGAAGGATGAATTTTTAGCTTGTATTAGTCATGAACTCAAGACACCTCTGACGGCGGTTTTAGGGTTGTCTAGGTTACTAATTGATCAACAGTTAGGAAAATTGAATGAACGTCAAGCTCGTTATGCAGGGCTGATTCACCAAAGTGGTAGACACTTGATGAGTGTGGTGAATGATATTTTAGATTTGACCCGGATGGAAACTGGACAGATGGAATTGGCTTTAACTCCAGTGACCATTGAAACTGTGTGCGATCGCGCTCTTACGGAAGTAAAAAATCTCCATAGTCAAAACAGTAAAACCACTCATCCCTCACTGGCTCAAACTACACGCTCACCCAATCACCAATTTAGTCTCTACATTGAACCAGGTTTAGACCAAATTGTGGCCGACGAATTACGCTTACGGCAAATGCTGGTACACTTACTTTCCAATGCCTTTAAATTCACTGAAGTTTCCGGGGAAATTGGGCTGAGAGTTAATCGTTGGGAAGGGTGGATTGCTTTTACCGTCTGGGACACAGGTATTGGCATTCCTGAACATCAACAACATTTAATATTTCAAAAATTTCAACAATTAGAAAATCCCCTCACCCGTCAATTTGAAGGCACCGGTTTAGGGTTAGTTTTAACTAGGGCTTTAGCGCGTCTTCATGGTGGAGATGTTAGTTTTTTATCTCGTGAAGGCAAAGGTAGTCAGTTTACACTGTTGTTACCTCCCAGTCCCCCCAAAACTAGCTTTACTGAATCTGAAGGAATTATCACAGATTCACAACAACATCAACCTATTTTTTCCCAACAATTAGTATTAGTAGTTGAGGCAGTAGCCCGATATATTGAAGATATAACTGAACATCTCAAGGGTTTAGGTTATCGGGTGATTATTGCCCGTTCGGGAACAGAAGCCCTAGAAAAAGCCCGCCGCTTGCAACCAAAGGTGATTTTCTTAAATCCGCTATTACCTTTATTGTCAGGTTGGGATGTGCTAACTTTACTTAAATCTGATGCGGCCAGTCGTCACATTCCTGTAATTATCACAGCTACCGCAGCCGAGAAAGAACACGCTTCTGCTAACAGGGCTGATGGTTTTTTAAGTTTACCAGTGGAACAACCAGTATTAGCACCACTTTTAGAAAGATTATGTACTTCCCCAGAAAATCAGCAGCTAGGGTCAGAAAATAACGAAGTTAACCAAAATAAAACTCCTTTACGGATTCTCAGGTTGGTGAATCCAGAGTTAGAATCAATCAATCTTCATCCCTCACTCAAAGAACATCGGGTGATTGAAGTCGATGATTTAGATCAAGCTGAACTTTTGGCGCGGGTGTGGCAGTTTGATGTGATTTTGCTTGATGTGGAAAGTTATACTGCTCAAACTTATTTACAAAAGTTGATTCAGCACCCCCGATTGGCTGCCCTCCCCTTGGTAACTTGTGATGTAGCGACTACCTTGGCAGCTTCGCAAATACCAGGATTATGTGTATTTCCTTGTTTAACTCCATTTAATCAAGAAAAGGGTGGTCATAAAGTCAAGACAGATACTTTATTGTCAGTGCTGCAAATTGCCTCTGGTGTTTTTTGCCCTCCCAATATTGTAGTCGTAGATGTAACCATGCTGCGTGATTTGCCCCAAGTTAGGCGCAAGCAGGCAAAAAATTATAAATTAGAAAAAAATGCCTCTTTGAATGATAAAGACGAGAAAGAAAATACTAGCCGCACTGAACGGGGTTCTGAGTGGTTTCAAGCTTTAATTCAGTATTTACAAACTGCTGGCTTTAAAGCGGCTATAGGTAACTGTTGGGGAGAAGTGCTACAACAAATTCGCCATCGCAGCGTTGATTTACTGTTAATTTATCTGAGTGAGTCTTCTATGCACAAAGATGTCCAGAAAGCACTCAAATCTTTAGGAGATCTATCTTTTAATTTGCCACCTATTTTGATTCTTGACCAAAGGTTAAGTCAGGTTAATTACGTTGAAAATGGTTCTGATGAAATTACAACTGTTTTGACTACGTTATCTGCCAAGGTATTACCTCGTTCTATTTCTATGGAAGATTTGTTGAATCAGATTAATCAAGCTTTGGTAAGTGCTAAAAGGAAAAAAAGTTAATTGAAGTGTATTCTGTTATTAAAAAAACAATGAACTTATCATTAAAGAAATATTCTGGATTGGGAATTATAAGTTTAGTGTTACTGGTTGTAAATATGAAACCAGCAAATTCTAGCTTATCCCCATTACTATTAGGTAAGTCAACTCAATTAAATTTAAAATCTCTGTCTATTCCCTTACAGGAAGAAGAGAAACTGACTATTTCCCGGCAATGGATTTTAGCACAATCTAACCGTCAAACTGCTACAGAGTCGTTAAATAAGGGTCTACAGGCTATTCAAGGGGGGAAAGTCCAAGAAGCGATCGCTGCTTTTCGTCAAGCCACACAGCTAGATCCTACCTTAGCACCAGCATACTATAATTTAGGTTTGGCGCTGCGACAAGCGGGACAGGTACAACCTGCGGCCGATGCTTTTTATCAAGCTACCCAAGCCGATGCCCAATTTGCGCCAGCGTTTGCTAATTTAGGTGGTGCGTTATTAGAAGGCAATAATTTAAAGTTAGCGACGGATTACTTGCAACGGGCTATACAACTAGAGCCTAGCTTGGGTTTTGCCCATTATAACTTAGGATTGGTCAAAGCACAACAACAAGATTGGGAGAGTGCGATCGCTGCTTTCACAAAAGCGATCGCATATAGTCCAAATGCCCCCGAACCACCTTATCATCTAGGTTTATCTTACCTTAAACAAGGAAAAATTGAAGACGCAATAAAGGCATTTCAACAAGCAATTAAAGTCAATCCTAAATATGCAGAAGCACACTATAACCTTGGCTCAATTTTGTTTGGACAAAGCAAATTTGCCGAGGCATTAGCAGCTTTTAGAAAATCAGCCGATGCAAATTCTAAATATGCTGATCCCTATTATGGGGCAGGGTTAGCACTCCTACAATTAAAGCAATATTCAGAAGCATTAAAAGTATTTGAATATGCTAAAAATTTATATAAAACTCAAGGGAACTCCCAGTGGGAAAAAAATACTGAACAATTGTTATTGAGAACACAGAATTTAAATGATCAACCCCGATAAGGTGCAAAAAATTAATATCGCGCAACAATAGAATTATTAACCTATGGAATGTCAAGGTAAATGCAAAAACGCTTCAAAAGTCGATTCTTGTTTTGCGATCGCTGGCTTGACAGACAAAAAATTGTTCGTAACATGGAGGCTTTCCAAGACCTGATTGTGATTGTCCTGTGTTTAGCATTATTTACTGTCATGCTGATACAGTTGTGGGGGATATTTATATCTATTACCCAAGCACTCGACTATAAACAAGTGACAGCAAAAATGCTGTTTGTATTGATTTTGGTTGAGTTATTTCGACTACTCATAGTTTATTTGCAAGAACATAGTATTGCTGTAGGAGTAGCAGTTGAAGTAGCGATTGTATCCGTCCTCAGAGAAGTAGTGGTATATGGTGCCATAGAAATTTCCGGGGTGCAGACAGCCGCAATTTGTGGTTTATTATTTATTTTGGGAGGGCTATTAATTGTTTGTGCTAAAACACCACACATGGACTGCATTAGTGCTAACACCAAACTTTGTCCCATTGTTAATAAAGGACTGAAAGAAGAACAAAATCAAGTAGATTTTCGGTATTCACGAAGCCGTGAAGAAGATCAACTCCTACCATAGAATACTTTCAGCTTTTTCCATGCAATAATTAGTGTGTATGGGTATGGGTAAACTTCGTTCAGAATAGACATCTTAGAATAATCTAAAAATTAAGAATGTCATTCTGAGCGAAACCTTTCGCTTTTTAGTTTTAGCATTGGTTTTATTATATATTAGGTAAGCGATCGCGCCTAAACCCAATAAATATTGCTTTAACAAAACATCAGGGAAAACAAGAGATGAATGCAAATCAATACCAGATTAAAAATGTTTTAGCAGCCCGTTCTCGTTTAGGAGAAGGCCCTGTTTGGGACTCAACGCACCAACTTCTTTATTGGGTTGATATTTATAACCATAGGGTAAATCAATTTAATCCTGCAACTGGACAGAACTTGTTTTTTAATGTAGGAGACGTAGTAGGTTCAATTGCTTTGGCAGGTACAGATAGATTGATTATGGCACAACGGGATGGATTGACGTTTTTGAATCTTCAAACGGGTGAAGTAAGTCCGATCATTCCAGTTGAAGCAAATATGCCAGATAATCGCTTTAATGATGGTAAATGTGATCCCCAAGGCCGCTTCTGGTTTGGTTCTATGTCTGCTGGTAAAAATCAGGCCAGCCTTTATCGCTATGATCTTGATGGTTCATTGGATAAAATGGAGACAGGATTAACTATTTCCAATGGTTTGGGTTGGAGTCCAGACGAAAGGACTTTTTATTTAACTGATTCTCCCCAGCAAAAAATATATGCTTATAAATTTGATCCCTTGACAGGTAATATTAGCGATCGCCGTACTTTTGTAGATTTAACAAATGAGTCTTTTTATCCTGATGGGCTAACAGTAGATAGTCAAGGAAATATATGGTCTGCGATGTGGGATGGTTGGTGCGTGATTTGTTTTAATCCCCAGGGTAAAGAAACTTTGCGGATAAATTTACCTGTCCAGCGTCCGACAAGTTGCACTTTTGGAGGTAAGGATTTGCAAACACTTTATATTACCACTGCTTCAATTGGTTTAAGTGAAAAGGAAATTCAAAAGAGTTTCTACTCTGGTGATTTATTTGCTGTTCTAACAGATATAACTGGACTGCCTACTTATAATTATAGAAATTTTGTTGCATAAGGGGTCAAAGTATCCGCCACATCTTTTAAATCATAAAAACCAGGTTCAAACAATAAACAAATATCTAACAAAATATCCAAATCATGGTTTTTTTTGACTACTCGCTCTTGATATGTCAAATAAGCCTTTAATGCTTTTTCCGCAGCCTGTTGACAATGGTAAACAACAGCATCCAACAGAGATTCTTCATGATTAAGCAACACATACGCAGCTTTTAAATCTCGCTGACTCTTGATTAACCACTGCCTAGTTTCTGCAAATTTTGCGTTATCCATACAGGAGTTTACATTGACGAATTATTTGATTGACTAGTGAGTTGGTTACATTATCCTTGAGTTCAACTTCTGAGCGGGTCATCACCAGAATATCTTTTGGGATACCAATACCACGCAAAGCTTTATATGCCTGACGCGATCGCCTAACCGCTGCTAAAA
>NZ_JAYGHC010000012.1:95677-127301 GCF_034932285.1 Cronbergia sp. UHCC 0137 | reverse complement strand
CCCTAAATATGAGTTATTGATTTTATCTCTTGTAGGGTGTGGTTCGGCAAGCTCACCAACCACGTCAGACCCGATAATTGAGCATCTAACAGATTTGCTCTATCTGACGCACCGCACTAATATGTAATTCCAAAAGCCTGAAACTAAGCAATTTCTCTCATACATATCAAGTCCTATACTACTAAAGGTGCGTCAGAACCGATAATTTGCTCATAATTAACAAAGTTTTGCAATCTGACGCACCCTACTAATAACCCTCTTGATTCCTCTCCGCGCCTCTGCGCCTCTGCGTGAGACAGAAAAAAGTGGTTAATTTACCCAAAAATCACTGTAACAAAGTTTTGCAACCCAATACCCATGATTAACAATCTCTCTATGGGTATAGATTTTTTTTATCCAAAACTTTGTTAAAATTAATGAAGTTTTTACATAAAATGACCACTATGGCTTTATACGCTGAATTGCATAGGCATCTGGGTGGTTCTGTTGTACCTCGTGTATTATGGCGATATTTCGAGCGTCATAATACTGATTTAATTTCACGTTTTGCAGAATATTCAGAATTTGAAGAATTTTATACCCGTCCCCGCAATACCTTAGACGAATATCTGGAATTGCACACCTTGGTAGAAAGTGTACAAACGGTAGAAACTTTACCTTACTTTATCTATCGCTTGTTACGTGGTGCTTATATTTTTGAAAATTTGGCTTATTTGGAACTGCGGTATACTCCTTATTTGCGAACACCTGATCATTTGAGTCAGTCCGAAAGAATTGATAAAATGGCGGAAATCGTCGCAGTTGTGGGGAAAGCCAGCCATTTACCAGAATATCCCATTGTTACTAGCCAAATTCTCTGTATGCACTCCCGTTTACCTTATGAAGTAAATCGGGCAATTATTGATTTAGCAGCAGAAAATAAAAACTATGTCTGCGCGGTAGATGTAGCTGGGGGTGATAGTTACTATAGCGATCGCTTAACAGAATGGGTTAAACTCTATGATTATGCCCGTTCTTTGGGAATTAACACCACAGGACACCTTTATGAAACTACTGCTGGTTGCTATCCCCAACTTTTACCTTATTTAATGCGAATTGGTCATGGAATCCAAGTTCCTTTACTGTATCCAGAATTACTTCAGGATATAGCCAGACGTGGACAATGTTTAGAAGTTTGTCCTACAACTTACTTAAAAACAGGTACTTTGCAGGATATTCGCCAACTAAAGCTAGTTTTTGACCGTTGTTTTGATGCAGGTGTAGATATCGCCATTTGTACTGATAACGCCGGATTACATAATGTGCGTTTACCGTTTGAGTACGAAAATCTTCTAACTTATGATATTATCAATTTTAAACAACTGCAAGCTTGTCAAGAAGCGGCTTTCCGTCATGCCTTTGCTTGGCCTTACAGTCAACGTCCAGCATCGTTGTTAACTGGCTTACTCAAACCTGAACCTCCCAAAATATTAGCTAGATAACTCAAGTTGCTAATTATTAATTTTCAGATGTTTTCTAGTCTGTAGGGTGCGTCAGACAGAACAATTTAGGCTAAAATCACTAATTTTAAGTTTCTGACGCACCTTACCTCATCTAAACTAGCAACTTACGCTAGATATACTAAACTCGGCTTAATTATTTGATTCGGTGGGTAAGGGTTTAGCATTGCTCATTGGTGTCAACTTAGGCTCTAATCGTTGTCCCACAGCCGTTTTACCCCACCCCTTAATCCCCTCCCCTCAAGAGCTACCGTGTACACACAAGTCTTATCAAGATTAAATCGGCGGTTAGAAACCGCAACTACACAGGCAAAACCCACCTCCGTGGGTTAAAAATAAGTAGTTTTTCTTCAGTCCACGCAGGTGGACTTTGTTTGTGTAGCCGTGATTTCTAATCGCCAGGGCTTGTTTTGGGTAATCAGATCACTTGTGTGTACACCGTAGCTCAAGAGGGGAGGGGAGATTTTGCTTTAGCAAAAGCGGGGGTGGGGTTCTTCTTGATTGTTGGGGAACTGAATAAGTTTGATCTAACGGCATTACAAGAGTTTCATGTTAAGTTGACACGTGTGAGCATTGCTAAACCCCTACAAATCTGGGTTTTTCGTAATTTTCTAAAAGTCCATGTCTCAACCGTTTTTAGTATAGAATAGATCCCCGATTTCTTAATGAAGTCGGGAATCTGGGTAGTTTAGATTAAGTGATACAACTTTACTGAAAATGGGTATAACAATAAGATAACTGATTTTCTCACTTACCAGGTGTTTTTATGAAACGCTATCTGAATTTGCTATTTATTGGTTTTCTGCTGTTTGTGGTGTTAGGAGATAAGGTTTTACCAGGTGAGATAGGAAAGGCTAGTACCCATACCCGTACAGCTATGAACAATTTTTTTACTGGATTGTTTCCTACCTGGCAACCAAAAACCAAACCTTACGAACGGACAGAAAAGGAATTGCGGAAATTAGAAGAAAAAAAGTAATAATATTTTTACCATTTTATTTCTCTCTTCCTGACTCCTAGCCCTAACCAAAAGATTTTTCCCGCAAGCCCTAAATATATTATTTCATGTCATAACCAAATAAATTTGGGTCAACTTCTCCTAGTCGCAAATTTCCTAAACCATATTCTTTCCAGCGTTTTTCTACCATGGCCGCCACTTTGGGATCTGATTCCAATGGTTCACCCCATTCATGGTTTGTTTCTGGGGGAATTTTCGTAGTGGCATCTATACCCATTCTACCACCTAAACCTATTTTTTCACTGGCAAAATCTAAGGTATCAAAGGGTGTATTGGGTAAAATAAATACATCTCTTGTGGGGTCAACCTTGGAACTAATCGCCCATACCACTTGACGAGGATCACGAATATTGATACTCTTATCGACGACGATGACAAATTTGGTGTAGGTAAATTGGGGTAAGGCACTCCAAAAAGCCAATGCTGCTCGTCGCGCTTGTCCGGGATAGGCTTTATCTATGGAAATAATTGCGGCTTTGTAACTTAAAGCTTCCATTGGTAGGAAAAAATCAACTATTTCTGAGACTTGTTGCCGTAGTATAGGAGTATAGATCCGATTGAGAGCGATCGCCATCATTGCTTCTTCTTTCGGTGGACGGCCGCTAAATGTTGTTAGATAGATGGGATCTTTGCGGTGGGTCATACACTGAAACCGCACCAAGGGCGAATCTTCCACCCCACCATAGTATCCCATGTGATCACCAAAGGGTCCATCTGGTAACACTTCCCCCGGTGTGATTGTTCCTTCTAAGACAAATTCTGAATCTGCGGGAACTTCTAAATCTACGGTTTTACATTTGGCTAAGTTTACCCCAGAACCACCATACAGTCCAGCAAATAACCATTCAGATAAATCTACAGGAATAGGTGTGGCTGCTGCCATTATAATCAAAGGATCAACGCCGAGAGCGATCGCTATTTCTAATTTTTTCCCCTGTTCGGCCGCCTTGCGTAAATGTCTCGCACCCCCCCGCACGGATAACCAATGTACTGTCATCGTTTTCGGAGATTGAAGTTGTAGGCGATACACACCTACATTAGGAGTTCCCGTTTCACAATCCTTAGTAATCACCAACCCTAGCGTAATTATCTTTCCGGCATCTCCCGGATAAGGTTGTATTAAGGGTAACTTATTTAAATCTAAATTATCCTCTTGAATCACCACCTGTTGACAAGGAGGAAAAAAATCTCTTCCCGGTTTTGCTTTTAGCACATCAAACAAAACCTTACCAAAATCTATCGCTTGGGAAATCTTTTTAGGCGGTTTTGGCTGTTGTAACATACTCAGTTTTTTACCAAGGGTTTCCAACTCCTCTGGTTTTTCCATATTCATCGCCCAGCATATCCTTTCCACAGTCCCCATGAGATTTATTGCTACTGGGAAGGAAGCCCCCTTAACGTTTTCAAACAACAAGCCAGGTCCACCTTTTTGCAGCATTCGGTTGGAAATCTCCGCAATTTCCAATTTTGGGTCAACTAAAGCAGAAATTCGCTTTAATTGTCCTTTTTCTTCTAGAATCTTGATAAATCCCCGTAAATCTCTGGCCATTGTTGTTAAAAATTAAGAAGTGTAAAGCTATTCTTATTTTAGTCTTTATTCAGAGTAATTTAAAGTATTAGTATATTTATACCATTAAAATTGGATTTTCCTCACGCAGAGACGCAGAGGCGCGGAGAGTAAGAGTTTGAAATTGTTGATTTTTAAATTTTATACTTCAGTTCAGCAATACCTCAATTCTATCTAATAATTGAGTATCTAACAAACTTTCCTTCATGCAGAAAGTGTGATATGGAAAAAAGACTATACTTCTTATCGGCTTTTATTAGTAATCTTCACTTTTAGAATCCTGATTTTTACATCCTAGCCAAAAAAGTAATATTTTTTCAACTTCCAGTAGTTCATCTGGTGTTAAATCTCCCAATTTTCTGATTAATTTTGCATGAGGAATTGTAATAATATTTTGAACATCAAATACTCCTGAACGCAAAAATTTTACCTTTACTTCTACTTCAAATCTTGAACCACGTGAGCTAGTTGTATGGGGAATTAATGTTGCTAATGCACGATCTTGTTCGAGTGCAGGAATACTGATAATTAAACATGGTCTGACTTTTGCTGTGTAACCCAGATCAACAAGCCAAACTTCTCCACGCCTAGGGGTACTCATAATCTGTTTCTTGTTGATCTAATTCTAAAAAAAGTTCTTCAGCATTCCACACTAAATCTTCATCACATAAAGCTGGAAAGTCTAAATTTGTAACCCGTTTCAAAATCTCCAGAGCTATTTCTAGCCTTTGTGATTCTGGTAAACTATCAAATGTGCTTAATAATTCTTTCACTAAAGTAGTCATGGATATTTTCTCCATACACTCTTATAGAATAACATAATTATACTAATTTTGTGTTAAGATTGTAAATATATTCATTTCTTCAATTACACAAAATGGCGAAATCTGTTTAAGTCAGAATAATAAAAATCGGCGATTTGCAAGGTATTTTTATTCCTAAAACAATGTTAGAACAAAGCGGAATTAACTCAGAATTAGAAATAGAAATTCAAGAAAATAATCTGATTATTCGCCCATTTAAACAAGTAAGAAAGGGTTGTGAAAAAGCATTTATAGAAATGGCAGAAAAAGGTGATGATGTTTTATTAGATGATGCCTAGTAACTGTAGTTGTTTTTTATACAGTTGCATAGCAATCATACTAAGCATTTGAGCTTTGTTGAACTCTCACATATCATTTAGGACTGCTATAGTCAAAATTTGACCGAATTATTTAAACATAAAAGTCAATCAAGGGTAGACCTTGCTACCACGATCTGAAAAGTCAGACCTGTTGACCGATAAGACTATTATAATATGTACTGTTTAGAATCCAAATAAGTGAGCAATTTCAGGTAATAAATGATTGATTTCGTGAACTATAGCAGTTGCTGTTGGTAACTCTGTTGATAATCCCTTCAGCATTCTAATTGCTCCCTTTGCTACTTGCTGCATTTTTCCCTCTTGAGGATTTTGCCCAGCTTCTGCTAAGGCTTTAACCTGAATCAATGCGTCATTTTTATCTTCTATTGATAAACTGGGTTCATTTTCAATAACTGCTTGAAGTTGAACTAACTTATCCGCTAATTCTGATGCTTCTAGTGTATCTGCTGTTCGTAATTGACTAATTGTATTACTTACACTGCCACTAATATCCCCTCCTGCTACAACACCACTAACTTCTGAGCCAATTACATTACTACTAACGTCACGTCCAGCTTGAATTTTGATTGGATTAGTTTCAGACATATTTACTCCTTGATTATGAGTTTGGATAATTGAACCAGAAAAAGCAGTTTGATTATTTTCATGTAGTATACACTGATTAAATATGTAATTGATAACCTTTTCAGAAACTGCTTGTTTGCTTATATCAACTTCTCCAACCTCTGGCACTTCAACTTCTATTGCCAAAACAAAATCTAAAATTCTGTTCTTAATTGTATCTAAAATAGCCACAAAAGTAGAAGTAGAAATATCTGTCCATGCCTGTCCACAAACCATATTTTCATAAACAATGTAGTTTAGACATATAACCAAATCGGCTGGCCAGATTAACCTCATAATGCTTTCATTATTTTGATTGGCCTGATTGACATCATTCTCTAAAGCACTAGCACTTTTTCGGACATATCTTAGTGATACAGCTTCTCTAAAATCATCAGGTATATTTGCCAAAGGAATTGGTGCATTTTTGACTCCGCTACCGAAACCTCCAAAAAAGTCACCACGACAACCCAAATTTGTTAAAATCCTATAGTCTGGTAACTCATCTTCGCTTTTATATCCATTAGCTTCTTTATCAACCCATTCCTTAAAAGCCTGATGATTCAAACGGTCAGCTAAAATTTTACACAAACGTAAAACATCGGCTATTTTGAATGTTGGATCACAGGTTGCATCTTTAATTCGTCGCAGTAGATTAATTGAAGTGTTCACTAGAAAAATGTTTTATTCAATACCTACAAGCCAATATAACTTAATAAATGTTACTTAGACAAGTGATTAATAATTTTTCTTCTACTTGACCCTTTCTATGTTTGTAACTACAATGTAAATACCACACTATCCCCAAAAACATAAAATGGGTACAGCAATCAAAACCCGAATAGTCAAAATCGGCAACTCCCAAGGGTTACGCATTCCCAAAACCCTATTAGAACAAAGCGGTATTAACTCAGAAGTAGAAATAGAAGTTCACGATAATCATCTGATTATTCGTCCAATTGAACAAGTAAGAAAAGGTTGGGAAAAAGCATTTATAGAAATGGCAGAAAAACGCGATGATATTTTATTAAATGACATCAATACAACAGAATGGGATGAAGCTGAATGGCAATGGTAGTCAATAGATTTGATGTGTTTCTAGTTAATCTTGATCCTACCATTGGGAGTGAAATTAAAAAAACACGCCCCTGTTTAATAATCTCACCCAACGAAATTAACCATCATATTGCTACCGTCATTGTTGCACCAATGACAACAAAAGGGCAACTATACCCCACAAGAGTAATTTGTCAATTTCAAGGAAAAGAAGGAAAAATTGTACTTGACCAAATTCGCACAATAAATAAAACTCGATTAGTAAAACTTTTAGGTCAAATCACCACAGAAGAACAAAAAGCCGTTTTGGATATCTTAGCTGAAATGTTTGCTGAATAATTACAAAGGTGATCACTCAATTAAATGTTCCCAATAACGATAAAACCTTCTGCTTTAACAACTCAATTAAAGCTGGTTCCATATATTCATACTCATCGCGAATGTCTAAACAGATCACCCTTTTACCCTTGAGAAAAGGCTGAAAATTTTGCGATAGCTTACTTTTATGGGATTTTTCCATGACAAATATTATATCAGCCCATGCGATCGCTTCTGTTGAAACTCGGTTTTCGGCGGTTCTGTCTAAACCTGCGGACTCTACTTCTAGTCCTGGATATTCAGAGAATACAGCTTCAGCCGTAGGACTGCGTAGTCTATTTTGACTACAGAGGAATAATAGCTTTTTCATTTATTTCTGAGCTTGATCTAAAAACTCTGCAAAATTGTGTTTTACCTCACTAGCAGAAAGATAATAGACATCTCCGGTAAAGTAGAGACGTTCCATGGAACGTCTCTATAGGGGTTTTAGGTCACGCATATTTAATTTTCACTCCATGTCTAATTAACCCTAGTTACCATATTTTTCACCCTTCCCAGAACGACGAGATTTAGCAGAACGCCCATCAGACTTTTTAGCACCTGGTACAGTTCGCGCCGACGATTTTTTACCCGGAGTCTGTGGTAAAGTTTTACCAGGAACCTTTCTGCGTCCTGATTGATCTTGAACTGGTTCAGGATTAATTTGGGGATTAGTGGCAAAACCAGCGATCGCTTCTGATGGTATCCTACGTTCGATCAACTTTTCAATTTCCGCCAACAACTTATACTCATCAGCAGACACCAGCGATACAGCTTCACCTTTTGCACCAGCGCGACCAGTCCGACCAATGCGATGTACATAATCCTCTGGTACATTGGGTAAATCAAAATTAACAACATGAGGTAATTCACTGATATCAAGACCCCTAGCCGCAATATCAGTTGCTACCAACACCTGTAAACTCCCATTTTTGAACTTTGCCAAAGCATGGGTACGCGCCGACTGACTTTTATTACCGTGAATTGCCAGTGCTTGAATGCGATCGTCCGTCAACTGCTTAACTAGACGGTCAGCACCATATTTTGTTCGGGTAAACACTAGCACTTGATACCAATTATCTTGACGAATTAGGTGAGCGAGTAATTGACGTTTGCGATCGCGATCTACTTGATAAACCTTTTGTACCACCGTTTCTGCGGTAACATTGCGCCGTGCCACCTCAATCATCGCTGGGTGATTTAGCAAACCTGCGGCCAGGTCTTTGATTTTTTCAGAGAAAGTAGCAAAAAATAATAAATTTTGGCGTTGCTTAGGTAAAAGTGCGAGAATGCGGCGAATATCCCGAATAAAGCCCATATCCAACATCCGATCAGCTTCATCCAGCACCAGAACCTCAACCCGCGACAGGTTCACCGTACCTTGCTGTACATGATCTAACAGTCGTCCTGGAGTAGCCACCAAAATATCTACCCCACTCCTCAAACGCTGTTTTTGCGGATTAATACTCACACCGCCAAACATCACCATTGATTTAAGATTCACGTACTTACCATAATCACGCACACTGTCTTCCACCTGTGCGGCGAGTTCACGAGTAGGGGTAAGAATCAACGCCCGGATGGGTATCCATCCAGTAGAAGAAGGTTTAATGTTATTATTCGACGACAAACGCTGTAAAAGTGGTAACGTAAAACTTGCGGTTTTCCCTGTACCAGTTTGCGCTCCAGCTAGGAGATCACCCCCCGACAATACAGCCGGAATTGCCTGTATTTGGATTGGTGTAGGTTTCGTGTACCCCCGTTCAGTTACAGCGCGGACGATTTCATTGGACAAGCCGAGATTAGAAAAAGACATAGAACTCCAGAATAACATCGGCCTGTCGCAACAGCAGCGTCAGTCTTAGGCGGACGGGTGGTTTAAAAGTCTGCATGGGCAAGTAACGCCCAGACTGAGAGCGAATGCCGTAATCCCCTATTATAACACATTAAGAGGGAAAATGAAAAGATTAAGAATATGAATTAAATCGACAGCGTAACGCACCATTCCAGGTTAAATCAGAATTGCAGGTTATTAAATTTGCGTTCCTTAGTCGAATGGTTAACGTAAAACCTATATCCCCCAAGGAACTCAAGTTCCTTGCTAATAGCCAAAGTCATCTAAAGATGACTAAATGCTTAGAAAATTCCTGAAAGACTTCCAAATAAAAAAATATCCCAAAATTTCTTGTGGTGCAGGCATCTTGCCTGCTAATAATACAAGGACGGGTAGGATACCCATCCCACAAGATTAGATCATCTGACTTCTCTAAACAGAAAATAATATGAACTGGAAAAACCCCCGACTGCAAACTATATTAATGTACGGATTATTGGCAATAATCGCCTTAATCATGCTATTCCCACTATTGTGGCTCATTAGTACAGCCTTAAAATCTTCGACAGAAAACATTTTACAATCACCACCGCAGTTATTACCCAGTCAACCAACATTAGAAAACTTCTCTCGCGTCTGGAAATCCCTACCTTTTGGTCAATATATCTATAACAGTAGCTTGGTAGCGCTGCTGACTGTCGGCTTGAATTTGCTCTTTTGTTCTTTAGCTGCTTATCCCTTAGCGAGATTATCCTTTGTCGGACGAGACTGGATTTTTATCCTTATTGTCTCAACAATTATGATTCCCTTTCAAATCGTGATGATTCCTTTGTATATTTTAACTGTGCAAATAGGGTTAAGAAATAGTTATTTGGGCATGATATTTCCCAGTTTAGCATCTGCTTTTGGGATTTTCTTGTTACGACAAGCTTTTATGAGTGTTCCTAAAGAAATAGAAGAAGCTGCTCGGTTAGATGGTAGTTCAGAGTTAGGATTATGGTGGGATATAATGTTGCCAGCTATTCGACCGGCATTAGCAACTTTGGCTATTTTTGTGTTTATTGGTTCTTGGAGTGACTTTTTATGGCCTTTAATTGTGATCCAAGATGAAAATTTATATACTTTACCTTTGGGGGTAGCCAAATTAGCAGGTACTTTTTCTCTTGATTGGCGTTTAGTAGCTGCTGGATCAATCATTTCTATTGCTCCAGTTTTGATATTATTTCTGTTTTTGCAGAGGTATATCGTACCTACAGATAGCGGTAGTGGGGTGAAAGGATAAAAAGTTGAAACCTGAAATTTTGGTTAACTTGTTCAAGCTAAAAATTCAAGCTTTGAGAAATTAAGAAAAAGTCAACAAGCACCATTTTTATTGAATACTACCCACAAAGTTTTGAGGATTAAACCTATGTCGTAAGTGATAGACCATTTACGTTGATAATCTAAATCCATCTGGACAATGGTTTCAAAATCTGTAATACTAGAACGGCCATTGGCTTGCCATTCTCCTGTTATGCCTGGTTTTACTCGCAATCGTTCCCAGTGGTGTGGTTCGTAGTTGGCGACTTCATCAAGGGTTGGTGGACGAGTACCAACTATGCTCATATCCCCCATTAGCACGTTCCAAAATTGCGGTAGTTCGTCTAAGCTGGTGCATCGTAAAAATTTACCTACGGTTGTAATCCGAGGATCGTTGGTAGATTTAAAGATGTGACCTTTGGCCTGGTTTTTAACTGTGTGCTTGATTTTGTCTGCATTAACTACCATAGAACGGAATTTCCAGATCCGAAAAGGTTTTCCTTGCAATCCACAACGCATTTGAGAATAAAATATGGGACCTGGATCATGAATCATGGTGGCAATTATTACTGGTATTGTAACTACTGATGTAATAATTAAACCAACAATAGCTCCAAGAATGTCTATTAATCTTTTTATGATGTTGTTGGTTGATGGATGTAATGTTTGTGTTGCTATGTCAACTACACTACTGTGATTCAAAATATTCTCATGAAATCCAATATAAACCTTGTTTTGATCAATAAAAGTTGGTACGAACATAATTTATCTTGATGATCTCTAAAATTATGATTTTCTGTTCTAGGTCTATATTGCCCTTTTTCAGGACGATATCTGTCATTTTCTGTGTATTACTTTTACGCAATATACTTTGTCTTTAGTAATATCTAATTATAAGTAATTTTTACTTATTTTTACTAAAACAAATTAGAAAATTGATACAATCTTCTAATTTAGGAAGGGTATTTTAAATTTTCAGTAATGTTTGGTGAGGGAATCCAACATTAATACCCATTTGTGAGATAATGACCATTTTATTGATGAATCAGAAGGTAAGGTGGATTGAATGAGTCTATTTTAACTCAGTGCATCTACAGTAAAATTAACCGAGTATGGTTCTTCTAAGGATTGGATGGTACTAGCTTTGATGGCATCTAGATATTTACGCAAAAATTGAAGTTGTTGAGGGTGGGGACGATAGGTAAGATTTGCTTGTTTTTCAAAGAGTGGTACGGTAGCGATCGCCTGATAATCGGGGTTATCTTGGGAATTAGCGGTAAGCCAGGCCGATTCTGAGGCTGAAGGAATTAAACCTGATGGTAATTCACCTTCTAAGAAAGCCAACAACCTTTGCTGACAGTTGCGAGTATTAATCCCCCTAAGTTCAAATAATTGCAGCACTTCACCAAAAGATAGGGGATGGTTGGGTAAAAGTTGGAGTAATTCAGCAAACAAGAAATAATCAGTATATTGTTGTCTTGGAACTTCTAAAATTTGGGGATGAAGTGGTAAAATAGATAAGCCATAAGCGACTCGACTACATTTAGGAGCGCCATTTTCACCCATATACACATCTTGGATGATTTTAGCGTTGGGGAGTTTTTGTCGTAACCACCGATTAATGGTGTTGACTGAAGCTAATCCTCCGGTAAGAATGGCTTGATTAATACCTTCTGTGGGGATTCCCTTAGTAACTAATAATTTGTTCAGTTCTCGGTTGAGACGACGGACAAAGGGAACAAAGACTTGACTTTCTAAATCACGACGCTGTAATACCCATCGCTGATCAGCTAATTCTAGGGTAAAGGATTCTTGGTGTTGTAATATTAGCTTTAAAGCTAAGGCTGCATCTAAGAGTGCTTGTCCTAGCAGTGAACTTTCTAAACGTTGCTGGAGACGAATGCGGGTGAGGGTGTCTGGTTCTCCAACTTTGGGTATTTCTAAGACTTCTAACCCCAAAGTGTCCCATTTCATTTGATCTAAACCAGGTATTGCCGGTTGCCAATGCCAACTATTGCTGTTATCGTTGGTGGAATTTTGCACTTCCCAACGGGGTTGTCGAGATTTTGGTGGTAGTAGTAGCTGACAGATAATATCCTGTTCAATACCTTTACCAGCATAGGTAAAACTGTGTAGTATAAAATCTTGATGGGTGAGTTGTCCTAAATTACCGGGTAAATCGACCAAAGCCATTTCGGTTGCGGTTGTGCCGATGTTAATTGCTAAGGTGTCACCAAACAAAGTGTATTCACTGGATTTTAGAGGACGCAAACCTTGAGTGGTGCTGACTTGAACTGGGGGAAAGTTGGGATTGGTGATTTCTGGGAGTAGTGTAGCGATCGCTTCTTCGATAAAATATATTTGTTGGGGATGGGAAACAAGTTGAGTGGTGAGAATAGCTTCGCGCACATTGAACCGATACTGTTCTGACCAATTGGACGGACAAGTGCAAATAATTCCAGATAAATGATTGATAATGTCCAAGAAATTTTGCGGTTCTATACCCACTGCATTGGCTATTAAAGCGGGTGTTGTGGTAGTTTGGTGAGATTTGAGGGTTAAAAGCAATTTGGAGAGCGATCGTACTACCCAAATCAAAGTCCCTGCTGAAGACTCATTTAATTGTAACACAGGTTCCCATTTTTGCTGTGTGTTTTTATAGGGAATTGCTACTTGTAAATAGGGTTTTAACTGTACTGAATATTGATGATGACTGGAATCTGGATTTGTTTCCAATCTCTGTGTTGTTTGTTTTTCTGTAACTACCACAGGTGCAGTTTTTGTACTTTCAATTTCCGACTGAGGTATAGAAACTTGAGGTAGATAAACTTCTGTCGGTAAGCGAAATGATTGTTGAAAAGAACGTTCACTTTCTTGATTATCTGCTGACCAGTAAATCGGATAAACAACAGATATTGAGGGGTTCAACAAAGATGCAGAAATTCCACTTGTCCCTAAATCAATCCCCAAATACCAAGGAGATTGAGGACGATTAAGAACAGTCTGAGAATCACTACTCAACGGAGAGTTAGAACGTAAAGAATCTTCAGGATCTTTGATCTGACTAAAATCAACACTTGTCTCGGATTGGGGAATATCAAAACCTGAAAAAGCCGTATTTGTCCAGTCTTCTATTGATTGATTATTCGGTGTTTCGGCTATTGAGTCAACATTCAATCTTTCTAATAAATCATCAGGATTAACTGTTAGTTCCCACTCAGGGTTTAACTGTCGGTCAAAATTAGTTAAGTCTCGATCTAATTGTTGTAATTGCTCGGCATCTAAGAATATTTCTGGTATAGTTTGTATTTGAGAATTTTCTAAAAGTAGTAAATCCTCCTCTGGAGAAGCGGGAATATAATCATTTATTAATAGTTCCTCTTCTTCTGTTAACAAATCTCCAGGTAATGCTAAATCATCCTCAATTAATGGGAGTTCTGATAGTTCTTGTTCTGAATTTACATCAACCAAAAGATCAGTTAAAACTGTTATTGTTGCGTCATATTCTGGTTCAATATCAATTGGTATTTCTTCCTCCTCAGCCAAAAACAATTCTTCTGCTGACTTTGATAATGAATTGTCAGCTTGAGACAATAAATCTTCAATCTGTTCTAATAGATGATCATCTTCGACAGAATCTATAACTCTTTCTTCCGGTAATAAATTATTCTCTTCTAGAGAATTTATAACTCTTTCTTCCGGCAATAAATCAGAAACTATAACTCTTTCTTCCGGCAATAAATCATTTTCTTCTACAGAATCTATAACTCTTTCTTCTGTTAATAAATCATTCTCTTCTAGAGAATCTATAACTCTTTCTTCTGTTAATAAATCATTCTCTTCTAGAGAATCTATAACTCTTTCTTCCGACAATAAATTATCATCTTGTTCTAGTAAATTAGGATTTTCTTGATTTATCCAAGGATCTACCAACACAGCCAATTCATCTTCTTTTATATCAAACATATTTGAAGAAAAAGAGGGTGTCTCTGGAGTAAATAGCTGAACATTTACCTCCTCAGATAAATCTGAACTGAGATTAGTAGTATCTTCAGGTCCAAACAAACTTGCATAAAGTTGGTCTACATCATCACTAACTACACCAAAAGTTGGTAATTGAAGACCTTGTGATGGTAATGTTTTGGGAATATTAGAAGTATTAGAAATCGAAGATAAAGAGTCATTGAATCCCAGTTCTGACAACATCAAATCCAAATCCAAATCTGCGGGAGTTTGTCCAACTTGAGCGCCAAAATTAATATTGGGTGAAGAGACATCAGTTAGAGAAACAGACGGTAAATCTTGGGAATTGGGTGTTGATAAAGATTCAGACAGAGTTTTATTTTCTAAATCTAACAACAAAGATTGATCTGAGGGCGATCGCTGTTGTAAATATTTAGATAAATTATTAATTAAATTAGCCACCAACTGTTCACCTTGCATCCCTTGACTGTGCATCCTTTCAAGAGATTGAGATAAGGATTGAGAATAAGTGTTAATATTGCTCTCAATCGACTCAAAAACAACATTTACCGTCCCATCTAATGATAGTAACCGTTGATCTAACTGCCTGGACAAACTTGCTAATCTTTCTAACTGATCCCCCGAATCTAAAATAGGTTGGAGTGCGGAACTTTCAGATTCTTGATTTTGGTTCTGATCACCCACCGTAAAACTAGGAGAATCAGCCGACGTAGGGGGCAAATATCGTGGCAAACCTTCCGTTAAACGACCCTTTAACAACTGTAAAAATTCAGCAATCATCTGTTCTTGATGAGCCAATTGTTGAGTTAAAGAGTAATTTTGCAGCCGCTTCTGCTCTAATTGGCGAATTTCTTGAATTAAATTAGCTCTTTCTTGTAATAATGCTGATAATTCTGCTTGTAAAGGCTGGATCAATAACGCCGAAAGTTCAGTTCTTAATTCACTTTTTAATTGTTCTGATTCAAAAATACCTTGTGGCTGTTGACTTTGAGTAACTTCAACCACAGGTTGATTATTATCTTGCTGCACAAATTTCGCTAACAAAGATGATAATGGTTGTGTTCCTGACTGTCCAGGAATACTCTGTTGTGGAACATCTATTTCTAATTTGACTAAAAAATTACGAACTCTTTGCAAAACTTCTCGGCCTGCTTGGGACTGACCAGGTAGCAGTCGCAAAAGGCGTTTTCCATCATTGACAAGTAAGTTGTCAATATCTGCAATTAGGCTACGAATTTCCTCTACACCGTAAGTCACGTTAAATTACCTTAGCTAAAAATGTACGTTGGCAGAAAAACTTTTGTTATCTAGAAAGGATCTTCCTGGCAATTGCTATACAACTACGGAAGTTAATCCTGAGCAATATTTAGTAAAATATGATACTAATTGATGGGCAGTACGGATTGGTTCATAAAATTCCTCAAGAATACTCCAAAAAAAGGTATAATAGATTTTGACGCAAATTTTACTATGTTTAAACCCCTATAGTAAAAATTATTGAGGCAAAACAGTCCTAAATACCTAAACAGAATTAAATACACATAATGTTTACCTATTCCCGGCAATGAATTTGATTTGATCGAAATACTTATCGCCTTCTTGTGTAACATAGTTTAATTTAATCCTTTACAGAAGTTATCCCTAAATAGCGTAGGCTTATAAATAGCTTTCTTGTTTCTGGCGCTGATAGCAGCTTTAACTTTAAGATGCCCTAATGGAAGACCGATCTACTTTGCAAACAACCGCTCATAATTGGATTAGCACGGCTCCCTTCTATCAAGGGTTGCCAGAGTCAGCAGTAGAATTAGCCCTCACCCATCTTGTTACGCGCACACACCCCGCCAATCAAGTGATCTTACTAGAAAATGACTGGGGCGGATCTGTGTATTTTATTGTAGAAGGATGGGTAAAGATCCGCACCTACAATTTAGAAGGAAAGGAAGTTACTTTAAATATTCTGGGGAAAGGGGAATTATTTGGAGAAATGGCAGCCTTAGATGAAGTTCCCCGTTCTACTGATGTAATTACTCTCACGTCCACGATGATTGGGAGTATGCCTTCTCAGGATTTTGTCAAGTTACTGCATACAGAACCATTAGCAGGACTAAGACTATCACAATTAATGGCTCGACGTTTACGACAAGTAAATCGACGTTTACGGTTGCGGGAATCTGATAGTCAATCACGGGTGGCAGATACGTTGTTATTTTTGGCGGAAGGCCAGGGAATACAAGGGAATACAGGTACAGAAATTCCTAATTTACCCCACAGGGAACTGAGTAGTTTAAGTGGACTAGCTAGGGAAACTGTGACGCGAGTGTTGACAAGGTTAGAAAAAAAAGGCTTGATCATACGAGATCAGGATATCCTGTGCATTCCTGATTTATTAGCTTTAGAAAAAATGATAATTTAACAAGTTGTTTAAGTATGAGCATTTTAAGTTCTCTACCAGAGGAACCAGACGAACTTCCATCATTACAACCTGAAGCTGCTGGTAATGAGTTGAAACGACCAGAATTTAAGGCTGAAGCACCTTTGAGGATGGTAGAGACGGCGTTTTTAGCCAGTGCTGCTAGTTTAATTTGGTTTATTAATTACTATTTTCCTTTGGGTCCTGTTTTACGGATATTTTTTCCGGTTCCCATTGCCCTAGTTTATCTGCGCTGGGGTAAAAGGGCAGCCTGGATGGCCGCTGTCACCTCTGGTTTGTTGTTGTCTGTGCTGATGGGGCCGGTTCGTAGTTTAATGTTTGTGATGCCCTTTGGCTTCATGGGGGTGCTGTTGGGGGCAACTTGGCATCGTCGTGTTCCCTGGATTGTGTCGATTATTTTAGGGATGCTTTTGGGTACTTTGGGTGTATTTTTTCGTCTGTGGATGTTGTCGGTGTTATCGGGTCAAGACCTGTGGGTTTATGTGATTAATCAGGTGACTGAACTGATAGAGTGGATATTTTTGAAGTTGGAATTGTTAGCGATTCCCAATGTGTTGATCATTCAGTTGGGTGCAGTGGCTTTGATTGTAGTTAATAACTTTATTTACCTGTTTTTAGTCCATCTAGTGTCTTGGTTACTGCTAGATCGTTTAGGCAATCCTATCCCCCGTCCACCCCGTTGGGTACAAGTGTTGATGGATTATGAGGGTTAATAGGGAGTAAGGGTTTTCTCTCTGACCATGAGATCGAGTAGAGACGTTCCATGGAACGTCTCTACATCATATTGGAAATTCGCTATATTAACTTAATATAAGCCTATAAACTCGCTAAAGCACCTAATACGCCGTGTCCTGTTAATAGTTCTAATGCTATCAAAGAGATAAAGCCAATCATTGCTAAACGACCGTTAAGCATTTCTGCATAGGTTGTGAAGCCAGTACGATCGCCCTGTTGGTCTACATATACTTTTGGCTCAACTGCAAAGTTGTTTAGTTTGCCTTGATCATCCACTATTGAACCACTGCTATTCATTGAATTATGTCCTTATTTTCAACTTATGTTAAGAAGTGTAACACAATAATTAATTTTTGTAAAATTTTTCAGGAAAAAAACTACTGATTTTCAAATGATTAAAATTTATACGCAAATCCAACAGGGTCAAGCATGGCTAGAACGTTATCGGGGTAGTTTAGCTGTTTTTGCTTGTGTGTTGGGTTTTACGGAAACTGGCTTAATTCCAGGAATTTCGGCGGCTGGGAAGACTCCTGAAGATCGGAAATATACGGCTTGTGCGGATGCTGAGTTTTTATATTATGGGGCAAAACATCAAGCCCGGTATGCTTTACCACCCTTAATTGAGGGGGCTTCTCCTGTGCTGATTTCCCGTGCTGTGGTGGAGGGGTTAAAAATACCGGTTTATTTGTTTGATGCGGGTTTAATAGCGATTCCGGCTGTACCAGTGATTGATTTAGGTGGGACTCCGGCCAAGTGTTTAAGTCAGGGTGCGGCGATGGAATTGGCAACGGTGCAACATTTGTGGGAACAGGGTTTGCGGTGGGGCGATCGCTTGAGTGAAAATATTTCTGGGGGGTATCTAATTTTAAGTGAGTGTGTTGTCGGTGGTACGACAACGGCCTTGGCAATTTTAACCGGTTTGGGTATTGATGCAGCCGGAAAGGTTAACAGTAGCCATCCTATTTGTAACCATGAGCAAAAATGGGCATTAGTGCAAGCAGGGTTGCAAAAAATCCCCAATTGTGTAGATCCTTTAGAACTTGTCGCTGCGGTGGGAGATCCGATGCAGGTGGTGGTAGCGGGGATGGCGATCGCTGCTAGTCGTCGTTGTGGGGTATTATTGGGAGGAGGGACGCAAATGTTGGCTGTGTATGCTTTAATGAGTGCGATCGCTGAAGTCTACAGTTTATCTTGGCAACCAGAAGAAATAGTCATTGGTACAACCCGTTGGGTAGCAGAAGATCCCACAGGTGGCACGGTTGACTTAGCCCTGAGTTTAGGCACAAGAATCCCTCCCCTAATGGCGACACAGTTAAGTTTTGCTAATTCCCGTTATCCCCAACTCCAAGCCTATCAGCAGGGTTTTGTTAAGGAAGGTGTTGGTGCAGGGGCAGCTTGTATAACCGCCCATCTTAGTCAAAATTGGCAGCAAGATCAACTTTTAGCAGCTATTGAAGCCCAATTAGAGCGATTAGCAGCAGGGGGAAAATAATTGATTTACATTCCCAACCTAAGAAATTCTTTCTCTGAGTAACTGTTCTTCTAAGGCCGCAATCCGATGATATGCTGCTGTTAGTTGTGCAGTTAGCCGTTGGATTTGAATTTCTGGGGTGATCTGCTTATCTCCAGATTGAGGATTTATGTCTAGATAAATACCATCTACTAAGATATCCTTATGCTCTAATTGTGAATTAAAACTTAAATTTCCTTTAAAATTGTAACGTTCAACCTCATTATTTTCCCGATAACTATCTTTGAGCATTGTTCTGTCTAAAGATCCTTCTGACAATGCCTGAGAGACTTTTAGATCAAGTTTCTCAATCACTCGGTAGACGGCATCTACTTTATCGCTCAAATTTAAGATTTGCTTTTCTAATGAATCCATTTAATACTCTCTTCCAAAAATTATTTCTATGTTATTCAATTTACTGACAAAGTTAACTTTACTTATGAATTATTTAATATCTAGCATATTTTTTGGATACAGGTTACTTATTTTCCTAGATATTTATATAGGTTAATAGTATATCTAGTAATTACTAACTAATTCATTAAGAAATAGTAATGATTTGGCACGGTAGTCTGGAAAACTTCTAATTAGGAAGGTTTTTACAAGGGTTTTAGATGAGGTATGTTTAAACAATTCATTCTTTATATTTATTTTATATTTAGTGGTTCTATGATTTATTGGTAGGCAATGCCAAACCTACGTGTATTTTAAAAATTAAATATTAGTCCTATAGAGAGTTTGCTAGGATTGGTAAAATAAATTTACAGGTAAAATTGCTAAAATTTAGTGATAATTGGGATATAAAAGTGGAAGCAGCGGGTTAGAGATTGATCAAGCCTCTGATACTACTTACGTTGTTAAGTATAAACTAAAAATATCAAAATCAATGGATCGCAGGTCTTTTTTATTAGGTACAAGCGCGTTAGCAGTTTCCCAACTGGTGATAGGGTGCGGTGGCAAGAATCCGACGGAATTTAAGGTGCAGTTATTAAAAGGTTCTATTCCTGTTCAAACGGTTAATCAGTTTCGCAAAAGTTTAAAATCAGAAGTAAAGTTAAAATTTACCCCTATTAATCAGATTCAAGAATTATTTGAACAATTAAAACGATGGAAAGAACCAAAGGTTAAGAATAATTTAGAAAAATGGACTGGTTATATACCATTTGTTGGAGATAACAAGGTAACTAAGGCAGACTTGGTGACACTGGGAGATTATTGGTTAAAATCAGCAATTGAACAAAAATTAATTGAACCGATAGAAATAGAAAAAATTAAACAGTGGTCTGTTTTGGATGAAAAATGGCAACAATTGGTCAAGCGTGATCAAAAAGGGAATTTAAGCCCTCAAGGAAAAGTGTGGGGAGTGCCTTATCGCTGGGGTAATACGGTAATTGTTTATAATCGAGAGAAGTTTCAAGAATTAGGTTGGCAACCAAAAGATTGGGATGATTTATGGCGTAATGAATTGCGATCGCGTATTTCTCTACTCAATCAACCAAGAGAGGTAATTGGTTTGGTTTTGAAGAAGTTAGGTAAATCTTATAATACAGAAAATATCGACCAAATACCAGATTTAGAGCAGGAATTACAAGTATTAAATCAACAGGTAAAATTTTATGATTCTACTAATTATTTAGAACCGCTAATTACTGGAGATACTTGGTTAGCTGTAGGTTGGTCAAGTGATGTAGTTTCTGTGTTAGGGCGTTACCCCCAATTAAGTGCTATTGTTCCCCAATCAGGAACGGCGATTTGGGCGGATTTATGGGTACAACCGACAGGTATTAATAAAAGTGCTTTATCATCGGATTGGATTAATTTTTGTTGGGAATCAAATATTGCGAAACAAATTGCTATTTTTAGTAAAAGTAATTCGCCAATTAATCCAAATATTGTTTTGTCTGATATCCAGAAGCCATTGCAAAGTTTGTTGTTGACTAATCGAGAGGTTTTTGATAAAAGTGAATTTTTGCTGCCATTGTCGTTAAAAACAACTAATCAGTATGAGTCTTTATTTACTAAAATCAAAATGGCAGGATAATAAATACCCTAATTTTAAAAATTCCAATAATTTTTGTTTCGCGCAGAGACACAAAAAGCGCGGAGAGAAGAGTTATTTTTAATTAGTTGGTAAGTCGCGTAGGTAGTAGAATTTATCGTCTTTCCAATCGTTTCCTTTAGTTCTTCCTAAGTATCCGGTTAATGGTGATGATAATTCTATGAGAATAGAATATAATTCTCTATCTTCTAAATTTTGAGGGGGATTAGAAGTGACACATACCGCATGAAGGGCTTCCACTCCAATACTTTCATTTTTTGAAAGTTGTAAGTAATTTTTTAAAATTTGGATAATGCGCGATCGCAATTTTATCGTCTTTTCAATTTTATCTATATATTCATTAATTTTATCATCTATTTGTCCCGGTTCTAAATATTCTTTCAATTCAATTAAATTTATTGCACCTGGATATTTTGCTTTGAGTTCAACTAATTTTTGTAATGTCATAGTTTTGATGATACTGATTTTTGATATTTGAGCAGATTCTTTCAGGTTTTTAGTCGGTTCACCAGATCCAATAATTAACCGCACAGCTTGAAGATAATTTTTTTGAAGATGTCTTTTCCCAATTCTATCTAATTCTTCTACTGCACGATCTGGAATACTTTTACCTGCTTTACATTCGCAAACTAAAGGATAAGGTTTTGAACAATATAAATCTAAACCTCCAGCACCACCTTTGTAATCTTCCTCTACTTTAAATCCTAAAAAATCAAGGCTTTTTCGTGTAATAATTTCAAAGTCTGTACCTGCTTGATAGTTGCTTTTAGTTTCATCTTTTTCTATACTTCTATCTCCTAAAGATGTAATTGTTTTTATCCAACTTAAATCAGAATTTATAATATTTCTAATTGGTTCATTACTCCAACCTAAAAATATTTTGATCTGGTTTTCTAATTGCTGTGCTGCTGGATTACTTTTGGCTATTTGTGATAAAGCACTTTGTAAATCTTCTAATTCAGCATTTTGGGAAGGTTCTAGTTTTTCTAATTGGTGTTTCCGTTGAGTAAATACCTGGTCACTTAATACGGGTTTATCTTCAGAACCAGTAATATTAGGTAAACCTACAAATTTACCTAACTTATCCTGAATATTCGGAATAGCTGGAACTTCAATAACCTGAGATAAATGATAAACGCGCAAATAAGCCAGAAAAATATTTTGATGTTTTTGTATTATATCCTCAAATGTTTGTAAATTCCAAATTGTTAATTTAGATAAAACATCTAAAGGTTTTGTTTGATCTAGAATTTGACAAAATTCACATTTAGCCCAAGTTTTAATTGAAATCACATTTGTTGAAGTATCAGCAGGATAAAGAGAAAATCTTTTCCCAGGATGAATAAACATTCTGGGTAAAGCTGCAATAGTCATTCCCTGTATTAAGGCCTCAATATCAGGAACGGGTAAACATAATGCTGTCGGAAGTAAAAATGGCTGATTCATTTCTATTTAGCTAAAAATCAAATTCAATATTATCTGTATTATCAACATTTTGAGGAATGCTAATAGGTAATCCATCATCAGTTAAATTAGTTGGTTCTTGTCCAGAAGGATCACTCAAAATCTCTCGAATCAAAGGATTGTTAATAACAATTTTCTCCTGCTTCATAAAATCAAAAATCTGTTCTTCTGTCAGTTCATAATTTCTACAGTTATAGTAAATACTTGAAATAGCCAAAAGAGGTTTAATATCTTCACGTCTTAATATTACCCATTCTCCACTTTGTTTTTTCAAAAGAATTTGCAAACATTGTTGAGGCACGTATGCTCCAGGACTTATTGTTTTTGAGCGAATTAAACAACCGCGCGTAAGATCAAATTTTTCGTATTCAATTAATCTTTTTAAGGCTGCACCTATATATTTTCCACCGGATTGCTGAAGAACAAGTATTCCTATTTTGACATTTCTATTATTACCAACAACTCTAAAATTAAGATATCCTTGATCTGCCCTATTCGCTATGATATCCTCAACTCCTTCTACTTTGACATTTTCTAATTCTACTTTATCTTTAGCTAAACTAATAAATGCTACCTTTAAAGCCGCAGCAATCGCCAGTTCGTCCTCTATCAACAAATTCATGGAATTTTCAATATTAATTAACCCACTTTGAAAAAATGGTTTAACTAAATTTTTAGGTGGGTTTGTACCAGAAGTATTAAAATTTTCAGCACACCATTTTAAAACTGATCTGATAGTAGGTTTAGTTTTACCAAGTGCTTTAAGTTTATTTTCATCGAATGGATAAAAAGGATGTGGTGGTGTTTGTTGATGTTGCTGATAAAAATCTTGTAACCATATTTTAACTAGGTTCAAAATATCATCAGAATTGAGATATAGTAATGCAATTGGTTGTCTGTTAGATTGTTCACTAACTAATCTATCAATTACGGCTTCAGCGTGAGGTAATGCTCTAACTTGTGCATTCCATGTTTCAGGATACATTGCTAGTAGTAAAACACCTTTTTTGAGATTGTTATATAAATCTTTGGCTAAATCAGCGATGATTTGTGCTGCTGTAAATCCATTATCTGCAATGTTAGTAATATCTAATTCATCAAAGCAAATAACTGGAGTCCTGTAATTACTAACTATGTCTAAAATCTGACGGACGTTACTCAATGCTTCAGATTCTCTATTTTGATTTTTAGGGTTAGGTAATCCCATTGATTGAGCCTGTTCTTCTGGTAATTCTTGTCCTGACAGCCAGAAATTGGCATAATTAGCATAAGGTTTATAAAGAGTCCATAGTATGGCTTGAATTATGTAAGAATTAGAAATCTCAGGTTTTCTTTGTTCAATATTTGTTCGTAATTTATCAATTTTCATTCGTATTTGATCAATCGAATTGTCTTTTCCCCAATTTGGGAATATAATACTAATATATTGTTCTGGCGTATATTGCTTTTGTGCAATTTCATTAAGTAACGCTGTCGCTATTTCTTGCCATTGCATCACATCAGGTTTGCTAAATGCTCTCAAACTAGATGTAACATTTTGTAAGAATTGATATTGAATTTGATTTAGGTTGTCATATCTACTCATGTAGATAAAAATACTATCTTCTTTAGTTTGTAATTGATGACGGACTCGGCTAATAATTTGACTTTTTCCTAGTCCTTTTTCGGCTGTAATTGTTATTCCTACAGTTTGACGCTGCTTTTTATTGATTTTGTCAATTGCATCAAACACAGCATCAGAAGCATGAGCATTAATTGAAGGAACATCAGGAAAACTTTTTCCCCATATTTGTGGAGGTCTAACTACAATATGTCCGGCAAATGGGTTGTGTTCTTTAATTAATTCGTCAATGGTAGATGTGTTAGTAGTCATGATAGTCTGAGGTTAATTAAGTGAATATTCAAACAATATTTAGGCTTTGAGAAGTTTGGCGTAACAACGTAAACCATCTAGTTCTGTAGTGACAGAATCTTCTATTTTGTCGGGTGCGCTATCTTCTACACTCCCCCCTTGCAGTTGAAAAATATCATCAGCTTGCATTTCTAATAAAAAATCATTAAATTCTGTCCGATTAACTCGCTCTCCTATTGATCTTCTGATGCGATAAATTGGTACTAAATTGTTAAAGTTGTGTTCATAATTCAATTTATCATAAACAGCCAACGCTACAGACTTAAACTCATCATAAGAACTAATTAACCCAGCCTTAATCCCATCACTTGAAACAACCGGTTTACTTACCACAACATTAATCTGACTTATCCACCGTAACAGCGCATTAGCAGCCCAAGTACCAACAATAGTTCCCTCAAACTTAAACTCACTATTACCCAAACCCGCACCCAGCACGTCTAAACCCGTTGGTGTTGTGAGAGTGTAGCCAGTTTTAGAAAGAGCGATCGCACCTTGTCCCTGCAAATCCTCTAAAATATCCTTATAGTCAGCCATTTTTTGACCCTTAGCCACTATTCGCTTAGTCAATTGACCTTTTTTAACTTCCTGCTGTGTTCCTCCTAAATCCCACAACGCAAGTAGCAAGCGGGTTTTAGCGTAACTAGCCTGTATATTCTTCATTCTTCAGCCTATAATATGTGTTTTATATGACTCAATAATTATAAATGATAATAGTGCTTTTGATTTCAAAAAAAATGGTTAAAAAAAATCAACACAAAAACCATTCATGTTTGATCAATTCACCGCTTGAATTTTTCCATTCTCAACCTTGAAACACAGGAGAATTTATGAACTCAACTACCCATGAAAATGATTTTTATGCTTGGACACAAGAACAAGCCAATCTTTTAAAAACTGGACAACTTCATCAAATAGATTTACAGAATATTATCGAAGAAATAGAAGACATGGGACGTTCTGAAAAACGACAATTAGAAAGCAGATTAGAAATATTGATAACCCACCTTTTAAAATGGCAATTCCGGCCTAACTTACACTCTCGAAGTTGGCAATTAACCATCAAAGAACAACGCCTCCGGTTAGAAAAAATCCTGCAAAAAAATCCTAGTCTTGAAACTAACTTAACTGAATCTATAGAAGATATTTATCCTTTCGCTACCATTAGCGCGGAAAAAGAAACAGGATTATCTTTATTTCCTGAAACTTGTCCCTACAGCTTAACAGAAATTTTATCCCTGGAATTTTTACCAGATTGACACTTGCAAGGCTAATATAGCGGTTTCTAATTGGATGAAATATATCATAGCCCCCTCCTCGCTTGCGGGGAGGGGGTTGGGGGTGGGGTTCTTGTATCTCACTCAATCGAGAACCGCTATAAGGTGCGTCAAAACCTTAAAATTAATGATTTTAGCCTCAATTATTCTGTCTGACACACCCTACAAATTAATCATCCTACAGACATTCTCTATTTGTGTATGTAGAGACGTTCCTCATGTAGGGATTCTCGTCTCTACAGTATTGATTTGGCGCAACTTTACACAGAAATAGTAGAAGTCCCTTAGCTAAACTGTTCCAATTGTTCTAAACGTAACCAAATATTAGGAGTTGGGACTTTTCCAAACTTGACTAAAGCATAATCACCTTTAATATCGACAATTTCGCCCTTACTATCAAACAAATAGCCAGGAAAACGAGTATCACTAGCCTTAGCTTCTAGACTATTCTCTAACTTCTCCCGCACAGCGCGAACCATATCTCCCTTTTTAACCGCCATAAATATCAATTCCCCTTGTAAGTTTATCAAAGTTAATCATCCAGCAAGACCAAATTATAACCTAAACCTGCTTTCGTAAATAGCGATCGCACATACTGATAATTTTGTGTTACGATGAATATCCAGATTTTTATACTCCAACCACTTTTAGGGCATCTAACCAGGAATTAACAATGGGTAAAAAAATTATTTCATTTAGTTTATGGGGAAATAACCCTAAATATACAGTCGGTGCGCTGAGAAATGCCGATTTAGCTGGTGTTATTTATCCTGGTTGGATTTGCCGATTTTATACAGGAATAAGCGTACCCCAAGAAATTATTGATCGTCTTTCATCTTTTCCCCTGGTAGAAATTGTGAAAATGGACGAGGTAGAAGATTGGAGAGGATCGTTTTGGCGGTTTTCTGCTGCGGCCGATTTAGATATGGAAGTCGTAATTTTCCGTGATATAGATTCTAGATTAACTTGGCGAGAAAAAGCCGCAGTTGATGAATGGTTAAAGAGTAATCACAATTTTCACATCATGCGAGATCATCCAGGGCATTTTCCTCCCATTTTGCCTGGAATGTGGGGCATAAAAGGTAATTTGTTAAAAAACATAGAAGAACTTATTAAAAATTATTTAAAAGCGTCTAATCAAGTCAGTTCAAGCTATGGTGTTGACCAATATTTTTTGTGTGAAGTAATTTTTCCTTGGATTACATCTCAATGTATTGTCCATGATGAATTTTTTATCAACAAACCTTTTCCCCAACCTAGAGTAAATTATGAATATGTTGGACAAATATTTGATCAAGATGATAAACCAGTAACCGAGTTTGACTCTCTGTTAATTGAGGCTTTAAATCCTAAAAGTAATGTTGAAGTTTCTTTAGAAAAACAAATTCATTTCCAAAATAAAGAGAAATTTTCCAGCTTGGTTTTTAGAGGTGCTAAACAACTGTTAAATGCTAAAAAATATGATTTAGCGATCGCACTTATTCAAGAAGCAATTCAATGTAGTCAAACTCCGCAAATTAAAGAGGAATTGTTTTCTATATTGTTACCAATCAACTCTCAATTATCTCATCAAACTCAAGTCAGAAATATAGCTAACCAAGCTACTTTAAACACTCTGCAAAAACAAAGACAAATAATCAGTCAATCTTGGCTAAGTTTACCAACAGAAAGCTTGATCAATTCCTATTTAGGAGATATAGGTAAAGCACATCAAAAATTATTAGAAAATAAAGTCAATAATCAAAGTTTAACATCTGACGAAGAAATTTTTGTTGATCAATTAGTCAAAGCAGGATTTAAACATCCGCAAGCAATTCAGAATTTTTTAGCTGTAATGCTTTACCTCCAACCTCACCAACTCCCACCATTATGGTATCAAGATTTAACTATTCCTGATTGGTTAATTAATGACTATCTAAAATATATCTTCACCTCTCCAGAAATGTTCCAAAAAATAGGAGAAGTAGATAACTATTATCAATATTTCCAGAAATTACTAGAGTATTTGGTGAATAAACTGCAAAATAACCAAAATTCAAAATTCTGGCAAGATGTAGTTGGATATTTTACCCAAAATGCCAAATTTATCCCTATTTACTTTACCAATCAACCAAATTTAAAAGATTTATATATTCACAGATCCCAACTAATCGAATCTACCTTAAAAAATCTTGGTCATTTTCTAGATTATAAATTTCCAGAACGTCCTGCTAACAGAAAAAAAATCCGTTTAGGAATCCTCAATGATCATTTTACACCTCAAACAGAAACTTATGTCACTATTCCAGTTTTTGAACATTTAGATCGTAGCCAATTTGAAATAATTCTCTATGCAATTAAAGTCACTAATCACCCCTTAGAAGAATATTGTCAGAGTCGAGTCGATAAGCTAGTTCAATTACCCAATAATCTCGTTGGTGCAGTGCAAACTATCCGCGCAGACAACGTAGATATTCTTTTTATTGGTACTAATATCACGGCTGTAAGTAGACCGTCAACGCTGTTAGCAATACATAGATTAGGACGTGTACAGGTTGCTTCTTTGTCATCTCCTGTCACGACAGGAATGAAAACAATTGATTACTACATTGCTGGAAATTTGACAGCACCCATTCAAGAAGATCAAGCACAGTATCGAGAAAAATTACTGAACTTAGATGGTTCTGGCTTTTGCTTTCGCTTTCCTTTACCAGAATCCCCAACAACTCTCAAATTCACCAGAGAAAATTGGGGTTGTACCGCAGATTCAGTGATATTTATTTCGGGTGCTAACTTCTACAAGATTATTCCCGAATTGAGAGAAATTTGGGCAAAAATTATTGCTGCTGTTCCTAACTCTATTTTGGTTTTATATCCCTTCAATCCCAACTGGAGTTCAACATATCCAAAACAGCAATTTAAAGAAGAAATGTACAGGGTATTTGCCAAACATAATATTGATAAAAGTCGTCTAATATTTATTGAACCTCTAGAAAATGTCGCAGATATTAAAGAATTGCTACAACCAGCAGACATTTATCTAGATTCTTATCCCTTTGCCGGAGTAAATTCTTTACTTGATCCGTTAAAAGTAGGATTACCAACAGTGGTAATGGAGGGAAATGGATTCCGTTTTCGACTAGCATCCTGCTTGTTAAGAGAACTTAAATTACCTACTCAAACTTCCCTATCTCTCACAGATTTAATTGCTAAAAATGAGGCTGAATATATCAATTTGGCGATTAATCTCGGCACAAATCCCCAACTGAGAGAGGAATATAAACAGCAAATTCAGCAAGGAATGGAGAATAATCCTGTATTTTTAGATAGTCATTTCTATTCACAGCAAATGGGGGCTATTTTTCAACAGTTATGTCAAAAATCGACCAAGCATGGTAAAATAGGAAATATTCCCCCGGCTAAAGGATTTGGTCAGAAAAAAGTCACGAAAAAACTAGAAAAACCAAATATTCCGCTTCTATTTACCACCGCAATTAATTTTCACCATCAGCAACAGTTTGAACAAGCTTTAATAGTTTATGAACAAATATTGAAATTTGACCCAAATCATGTTGATAGTTTAAATAATTTAGGTACTGTTCTTAAAAATTTAGGACGCATAGAAGAAGCTATTGGCTATTACCGTCGGGTTTTGAATTTAAAACCAAATCAGGCAGAAACTTGGTTTAATTTGGGTAATACTCTACAAAGTGTAGGTAAATTAGAGGAAGCTGAATCGGCATTTCAGCAGGTAATGAAGATTGAACCTAAGTTGGGAGTAGCCCCTTTTAAATTGGCAAAATTGTTACAAGAACAGGAGAAATTTAGCCAAGCAGCAGATTACTATCGACAAGCGATCGCTCTCATGCCTACTATGGCAGAAGCTTACACCAATCTAGGGAATGTACTTAAAGCCTTGGGGGAACTTGATCAAGCGATCGCCCAGCACCAACAAGCACTGCAACTACAACCCAATTACCCAGAAGCCCACTATAACTTAGGAAATACTTTTCTTGCCCAAAAACAATATTTAGAGGCTATAACAGCCTATAAACAAGCTGTAGAACTCAAACCAGACCTAACCCAGGCACACATCCGGCTGGGCATATTGCTCCAACAAACAGAAGAAAATACCCTTGCAGAATCTCACCTGCGTCAAGCATTGCAACTACAACCCAATGAGGTAGAAGCCTTTGATCAACTGATTATTTTACTGCATAAACAGGGCAAATCCGAAACAGCGATCGCCCTCTTGCAAGATAAAATTCAAAAATTCCCCGATCATGTCATAGCCCATAGCCACCTGGGGACAATTTACAACGATCTAGGACAATTTGTCAAAGCCACATTCCATCTTCGTCGCGCAGTTAAGTTAGATCCCAATTTAGCCATAGCTTACAACCATCTGGGTTACGCCCTCATCCATCAGGGACAATTAACCCAAGCTATTGAAAGTTGCCAGCAAGCAATTCAGATTAATCCCGATTTAGGTAGTGGATATGTCAACATGGGTTTCGCGCTCAATAATCAAGGTAGGGTAGAAGAAGCCATAGTTTGCTTTGAAGAAGCCCTACGTCTTGATCCCAACAGCCATCCTGGACATTCAAACCTCCTCTACGCGATGAATTATGATGGAGCGAATAGTGCCACAGCGATCGCTAATGCCCATTATTATTGGGGTAAACATTGTACAGCTTCCATCTCTGCCCATCAATCCTGGTCTAATTCCCTCAAACCTGAGCGAAAATTGCGAATAGGTTACGTTTCCCCCGATTTCCGTAACCATTCCGTCGCTTACTTCATTGAACCAATTCTCACCCATCACAGTGACAGAAAGGTGAGAGTTTTTTGCTATTCCAATGTCCCCCAACCCGATGCTGTCACCGACAGATTACGGGCTATTGTTCAAGACTGGCGGGATATCTCCCATTTAAATGATCAGCAAGTTTCCGAACTGATACAAGCCGATCAAATTGACATTTTAGTAGATTTAGCCGGTCACACGAGTAATAATCGTTTACCGCTTTTTGCCCTCAAACCCGCCCCCATTCAAGTTACTTATCTAGGCTATCCCAACACCACCGGACTCGACTGCATAGATTACCGCCTCATCGACACCTACACTGATCCCATCGGTTTAACGGATGAATATTACACCGAAAAATTGATTCGCCTCCCCCACAGCTTTTTGTGCTACCAGCCCTCACCCACAGCCCCGGAGGTGATGGATTTACCAGCCAAAAAAGAGGGGTATATTACCTTTGGCTCATTTAACAGTTTATCTAAAATTAGCTCGGAAGTAATTAGCCTCTGGTCACAAATTCTTCAGGCTATACCAAATTCACGGATTATCCTCAAAAATCTATGGTTTGAAGACAAACCAACGCGCGATCGCTATTTGCAAATGTTCGCAGATCATGGTATAGAGGAAAATAGAGTCAAATTAATCGGCTTAATTCCCGATTCTAACGATCATCTCGCCTTCTACGGTAATATTGACATTGCCCTCGATACCTTCCCCTATAACGGCACAACTACCACCTGTGAAGCCCTATGGATGGGAGTTCCAGTCATTACCTTAGAGGGAGAAACTCATACCCATCGAGTTGGAGTAAGTTTACTGACATCCATCGGACTACCAGAATTGATTGCTACCATCTGCCAAGATTATGTTTCCATTGCCGTAACTCTTTCTACTGACTTAGAAAAGTTGTCTCAACTACGATCTACCCTGCGGGAAAAGGTAGCAAATTCTCCCCTTTGTAATGCCCTAACTCACACACGCAGCATTGAAACAGCTTATCGCAATATGTGGCGGCACTATTGTCAACAAGGTAAATCATGAATCTAACTAGGGTTTGCTGAAAAAGTCTTTTCATTAAGGCTAGGAGTCAGG
>NZ_JAYGHC010000012.1:70808-95176 GCF_034932285.1 Cronbergia sp. UHCC 0137 | reverse complement strand
TTTATTTTATTACCTTAATTTCATGAATATTCCAGAAAGCGCCACCGAGAGCAGAATATTCAATCCCCTCAAAACGATTTCTCACTGCTGTTAGAGAATAGGGATTAACTAAATAAATAAATGGTAAATTCTCCTGGGTTATTTGTTGAGTTTCAGCATAAATTTCTTTAACTTTAGCTTCATCAAATTCTTGTGCTGCTTGCACATAAAGTTCACCTATTTTTGCTTCCCAAGGTGCAACTGTCCAACCTTCTATGGGTTTTTGTCCTGGTTGAGCATTTTGATTAAACAAATGTAATCCACCTTCAGGAGACCAAACATTAGCCCCATCATTTGGTTCTAATCCACCCGTTAAACCTAGCAGAGAAACGTCCCAATCTAAAGTGTTAGAAAGCTTATCTGTAAAAGTATTCCATGCTAAAGGAGTGAAATCAACTTGAATACCGATTTTACTCAAATCTTGCTTAATTTGTGAACCCATTGCTTCACGGATTTTATTACCAGCATTTGTCAGCAATGTAAACCTAACACGGTTTCCTAATGAATCTTCTAGCTGATTTTGGCTATTGTATTTAAACCCAGCTTTCATTAATATTTGCTTGGCTTTTTCTGGATTATAATTATATACTTTCAGTCCTTTTTCTGAAGAAAGATAATAAGGACTTTGAACAGAAATTGGTGAATCTTGCGGTTGACCTAAACCACGGAAAGTATTATTAATCATGGTTTGTCTATCAACAGCATAGGCTAAAGCTTGACGAAATTCTACATTATTAAACCAACGTGATTTAATTGGGTTTACCAGTGGTTTTCCGTCTCTTTTACCTTGATTTAAATTGAAAACTAGAAAACTTGTACCAGCAGCAGGTCCACCATTGTATATAGTAAAATTACCTTGTTTTTCTTGGACTTTTAGCAAAGAAAAATAATCTGGAGAAACTGCCACAGTATCTAATCCACCAGACCTAAATTGCAGTAAAGCCGTATCTGTTGATTCGACAATTTGCCAAATTATCCTGTCAATATAAGGTTGGGAATTACCTTGAGCATCTTTACGCCAGTAATATGGATTACGCCGAAAAATTACCCGTTGGCTAGTATCATAACGTTCTAATTTGTAAGGACCATTGACAACAATTTGCTCAGGTGGAGTATCGACACCCCACTTAGTTAAAAACTTTGGTTTTCCATCTTGGTTTTTTGTTTTTACCGATTCTGTGAGAATATGGGCGGGTAAAATAGCGGCACCAGCATTTTGTAAAAAAGGTCTAAAAGCTTCTGGTACACTAAATTCAACCCGACGCTCATCTAGTTTTTTCACACTAGGTAATTTACGATTTTTACCAATTCTTAAAACGTCTCTTACATCTGTGGGTATTGCTTCATTTAAATAAATATCATTGTAGGTAAACACAACATCTTCTACTGTCAATGGTTGACCATCAGACCATTTCAAATTATCTCGCAAAGTGAAAATAATTTTTAATTTATCATCAGAAACTTCCCAGGATTCTGCTAAATTAGGTTCAATTTTACCTGTGATCGGATTTTGATTAACTAATCCTTCAAATGTCAGACCAAAAATATTTGGTGATTCTGAACTAAGGGCATAGTTAAAGGTTTTTGGATCACTGAGAATGCTAGTTACTAATTGGGGTACTTGGGCTGCACCAGTTTTGAGGTTATTTGGGTTACAAGCAGTAATTGAAGTTGCTGTGTATAGAAGGATGATTGTTAATAACCAAAATTGCTTTATGTAATTGAGTAGCTTGTTAGTAAATGACATAAATTTCAACAATTAATTAATTTAGCTTGATAAACGAGAATTAAACCACTCTAGAAAGTTTTGTGTCATAGTAAAATATCTAATTCCAGCATTGCGTAAAGCTTCTCTAACTTCAGGTTTACCAAAATCCTTGGTATTGTTGCTAATAAATACCTTTTCTGTTTCAGGACGTGAACTAGCGTGAATTAGGATACACTGTAATATCAAGTTGTCCATAATATCATTTCTAATTAGTAATGTTTCTGGTTGTGTTAGTATTGATCTACAATTATCTTGGAGTATATCATTTTCTAAATATATACTTCTTGTTTTAGCATTTCCTCGATCAATAGCATTAGCAAGACGAAGCTCAATATCATTAAGTAATGACTGATTTTCAATAATTGCTTGTTCCGAATACCGACAGAAAGACTGAGCATGACTAGAAGTTAAATCGCGTCTTGCTTCATTAATTTTTTTATTTATTTCTTCTGCAAAAGAGCGTCTTGCCTGTTTTTCTATTTTAAAGACTGATATAGCTTCAATGTAACAAATATTTGGTATTAGTATACGAATTGAATTAGGCGGATTAGATATTAAATTTTCCGCTTGTGAATCTTGTCCTTTGGCAATAGCCATTAAAAAATTAGTTTCTATGTAAAGTATTATCACCTGGATTTACCTAATAATTAGATTTTATTCAATTCTTATTCATTTTGTGAATAAGTATCTCCATCTTCTATTTTTTCTAATAAACCAATTTTTAATAATTCTTTAGATCCTGGAGGTGTTTCTGATTTCCAATGATAAGCTAAATCTCTTAGCCAAGCCTCTATAAGTGTTCTAAAATATAAATACAATATTGTTCTATCATTAAATTCTGGATCATAATGGCTAAGAATATCAGAAGATGACAAAGAAACAATAGGTTCTAAAAATCCACCAGTATTCGATTTAAAGATATTGATTTTTTTGAAATTTGCTAACATTGCAAAGCGAATATCTCTTTCGTCGGTATTTTGTAAATATAACTTGGTTAAAGGCGACAAAGATTCTTCTTTGATTTCTGTTTTTCTAGCTTGAACATCAACTAATAATGCAATTTGCTGATTTTTATCCAATACAATAATATCTGGATAGGAGAGAAAAAATAATTTATCTATTTCCTTTTGTGAATCAAATTGATCTTTTTTTATGCTGGAAACAAGTTTCATTTTGATTAATTCTTCGGGTTTATCTAAACTAAACATTTTCCCATTCTCCTATTAATCAATTAATCAGCCGCTAACAACAAAACTACAGCATAAGCACAAATGCCTTCTTCTCTGCCAGTGGGGCCTAGTTTTTCGTTGGTGGTGGCTTTAACACCAATTTGGTTTGGTTCTAATTCTAAAACCGTCGCTAACCTATCCCGCATTTTCGCAATATGGGGTTTTAACTTGGGACGTTCTGCCACTACAACTGAATCAATGTTGCCGATTTTCCAGCCTTGTTGACGAATTAGTTGGTGGACTTGAGTTAATAATACTAAACTATCAGCCCCAGCCCATTGAGGATCGGTAGGGGGGAAATAATGACCAATATCCCCCAAAGATAATGCTCCCAACATTGCGTCCATGATAGCGTGAGTGAGAACATCAGCGTCACTGTGTCCCAATAAACCCAATTCATGGGGAATGTGAATACCGCCTAAAATGAGAGAGCGATCGCTCACCAAGCGATGAATGTCATAACCATTACCAATGCGTATATTCATAAATTTATATAAACTGCGGACAGAAAAATATTATCATATTGTTGTAGGGATATTGTAGTTGTTATAATAAAGTTCAGGTTGTCCCAAAACGATATTATTTTGAAGAGGTTTAAGTATGACTCAAATTATTAACCATCAATCTAATTATCAGAAATTACCCGAACTTGTCAAGACGTTAATTAACAATAATCCTCTTTATCAAGAAAATTTAGATAGACAGGAAATGATTGAAGTAATTGATCGTAATTTTAATCCTGTTGTTGTCCCTGATGTTAATAGCATCTCTCAAGAAGAATTAATGAAACGGATTAAAAGAATTTTATCTTTACATTTAGTTTCAGGGATGCTAAATGATTTGACTCCAGAAGAAATGAAAATTTTTGATGAATCTGTAAAACGTGGTGGTTAAATGGGTTATTTATTAGATACTAATATTGTTTCAGCCTCGCTAAGACAGAATGTCAAAATAAACTTAAAATTAGAAGAGATAAGTAGGTTAAAAATAGATATTGTAATTAGTGGCATAACTTACTATGAAGTTAAAAGAGGACTTTTAAGAATCAATGCAACTAAAAAACTAGCTTGGCTTCAACAATTTTGTGAAGATTATCCTATTTTGTTCTTAGATGATCTGAGAATTTTTGAAAAAGCATCTGAAATTCATGCTGATTTAACAAACAGAGGTAAAATTATTCAGGATGCAGATATTTTGATAGCTGCTACTGCTATTATTCATAATTTAGTTTTAGTTTCTCACGATTCTGATTTAACTAGAGTTAAAGATTTACAGTTAGAGAATTGGTTAATTTCTTAGCTAAAATCTGGATTTTCCAGAGATACAAGAAAGCGATATCGCTCTTTTTAAGTTGTCGTAGCTAGACGCTAGAGAGTGATCTAAAATAATAGATATGTTTTATCTTAGTAATAGAAACAATAATTATATTGAGGTGAAAATTAGAAATATTAAATCCTTATAAGATTAACTTTATATGAATCAAACATAGAGTCTCGACTAACAATAGGGATATTTTTGACCATAGCTTGTGCTATTAATAATCTATCAAAGGGGTCATTGTGATGAAAAGGCAAGTTGGAAACTGTTTGTAAATGACTCAATTGAATATCTAAGATTTTAAAATCATTCAATTGGATTTTTTGCTGAATATAATCATCTATAGGTACAGATAAATTTAGCCTACCTTTACTTTGTTTAATTGCCATCTCCCAAACACTCGCAAGACTTATATATTTGAGATTATTGGTATCTTCAATTAATTCCCTAGCAATTATACTAATATTTTCATTGCCTGAAAAAAACCACAAAAGTGTATGAGTATCTAATAAAACTTGCATGGTTAATCTTCAAATTCTTCTAATGGGGCATCAAAATTATCAGCAATAAAAATGATATCTTTATCTGTACCAAATAAAGGAGGACGTTTAGATGTAGATTTCAGTGCTGTTAATTTTAATAAAGGTTGCTGGTTTTCGGTAATAATAATTTCTTCTCCATTTAGTGCTAAGTGAAATAATTCTGATATTTGGTTAATTGCCTGTGTAATTTCTATGGAAGACATAATAATGAACTTGAATATAATTTTAATCCGATTATAGCATGATACAATAAAAATAATTCCAGGAAATCAAAAAAAATTGTGATGATATTGAACCCGTTATCTTGCAGTTGCAGGAAGGAGAAATAATAGGCGATGCCTGGTAGGGTTAAAAGATGAATATCAAGTTTATACAGAAAAGCGATCGCTCTCTAGCCACGTGTACTTAAAAAGAGCGATATCGCTGATGTACAATATTTATTTGTGGTAACAAGAAACCTAAAAATAGTTACCTAATAGCCAAAAGTTAAAATATTTTCATGGTCATACCCGAATTAGATAATAATTATCTGCATCGCTTGTTCCAGATTCATTATTGGCTATAAAATGCCACTTAATAGCACGATTACCATTCAGATTCCAATTTTGATCCCATACATAAAAGCCAGATACTCCATTGGGAATACCGCCTAAAATGAGAGGGCGATCGCTCACTAAGCGATGAATATCATAACCATTACCAATGCGTATATTCATAAATTTATATAAGCTGCGGCCAAAAATATATTATCATATTGTAAATAGGGTTCGGGTTGTCCAACAACGATCTTATTTTGTAGAGGTTCGACTATGACTGAAATTATTAATCATAATCCTGTTGATCACGAAAATTTAGATAGACAATAGTTATAGGTGAATCTCCTCTGAATTAATGCCTAATTCTGTCCGTAAACGATACAAAATTGTATTTTGATCAACTTGAGATAAAATTTCTTGAATGACGGTGTTAGCGCCTAATTGTCCCCAAGTACAGCCTTTTTCTAAATATACCTGTGCGGCTTTTCCGACTGCGTAAGCACCATAACCAGCAATTCCGGCTTGAGCGATCGCACTTGTGGTATATTCAGCAATATTCAAAGGATGATCACCACTGGTTAAAACCGCCGCACTTTTACCTAAACCTAACATCAAACTACTACCGATTTCTGTTAATAACAAACCACCGGAACTCAATAAAATGGTTTTGAGAATTTTGCTGGCTTGGTAGCTGGTCATAGGTAAGCCGTATAATCTAGCCAGGGAGCGAATTAAGGCTAAGTCTGCAATCACACCACCAAAAACATCAAAAAAAGCGATGGGATTTAACCCAATGGCTAAGGCTTTATATTTGCTAAATCGCCAAATAATATCTTCTGCTTCTTTTTGTCGGATGTCGATGGTTTTCATCGCGATCGCTATTTCTGCTTCCCGTGCTTGTATTAAAGCATTTAACGCCAACAGCGATCGCCCTTCTCGATTTAAAATTTTTAAAATTGTTTGCTTGAGTTCGTCTACCAGGGGTGCTGGTGTTTCCCATTCATAACTCACACTCCCATCTGGCCATTCTACCCTCACTTCCATTGGTGCTGGTTCTGCTGCTACCATCACAATTTCATCGGGTAATAACGGTTTAGCTGTGGGGTTTCCCGCGCCTAATCGCTGTAAATTATTATAAATAGCCCTTTTGTCTGTTTCTGGATACAAGTCAATTTTATTAAATACTAAAATTAAGGGTTTTTGCGCTTGACGTAACTCCAGCAAGGACTTGTATTCTGTTCTGGTAATGTCCCCAGAGACGACAAAAAGAATTAAATCGGCTTGACGCGCTACATCTTGCGCCATTTGCGATCGCACTTCCCCCTCAATTTCATCTAATCCAGGTGTATCAATTAATTCTACCAACACCTTATCCCCTGGTTTCCAGCGCACAGACCGAGGCCATTGAGTCACACCATTGAGGGGTCCTGTTTGCAGAATTTTGTCTCCCAACAACGCATTTAATACCGCCGATTTTCCCCGACTCACTAAACCAAAAGCAGCGATTCTCACCACATTAGAGTCTAGTTTCTTGAGGGTCGCAGATAAAATTTCTAATTCTGGTTTTACCAAACCCGCCAATTCTGAATTTAATGATAGCTGTCCTGATTTGCGGAGATAGCTATACCAAGATTGCGTCTGTCTAAGACTAGCACGGGCGCGGTTTAAATGTGTTTCTTGCAAATTTCGCACTGAGTTAGCTTGATTCAAGGTAAGAGAAACAACAGGTTACATCTCTATTTTGAACTAATTTATCTCACTTTGGTGATTATATAACAGGAGTCAGGAGTCAGCAGATGATATGTATGAACAAAATTGCCTAGTTTCAGGCTTTTGGAGTCCCATATTAGTGCGGTGCGTCAGATAGAGAAAATCTGTTAGATACTCAATTATCGGGTCTGACGCACCCTACAAGAGATCAAATCCATAATACTCATGTAATAACTCAAGTTGCTAGTTATTAATTTTCAGATATTTTGTAGTCTGTAGGGTGCGTCAGACAGAATAATTTAGACTAAAATTACTAATTTCAAGATCCTGACGCACCTTAACTCCTAGTATTGACTTAATGATCACGAACAGCAATTGTATAACTTGGTCGCTGTTTTGCTTCTCGCTGACTTTTGATTAACCGAAAATCATCATCTATATAAAGATGTTCCAATTGAGGAATAGCTAAATAAGCCTTTTCAAATTTTTTCACCGTACTGGAATCCATCTTATCTAATTTAACTTCTTCACGTAAATCTATTGTTGTTGTGTCTCCTTGAAATTTAGTTGTAACTATTTTAGTAAACCAATCATCTGCTTCTTCAACCGTGAGAGGCTTTCCTCTTTTATTCAACCCTTGAAAGATCCCCACATTTTGAATAAACCATTGTTCATCTTTAATCCCATATTTTTGTAACACCATTAAATCATAAGCTGGCAATATGGATGTAAATATTCGCCAAAACTTAGACTGATATCCTGGTGCGAATCGAGCTATATTAGCATAATAACCATCATCATGAAAGATTTGGTAAGATTGGTCATTTATCCTTCCTGGTAAGATGTCTTGAAAGGGTATAGTAGACCAAACTGATTTCCAAAAACCCAGAACAATTGATAGTTGTTCACTAACTAAAGGAAAAGGATTCCGTCGGCTCAATTCTGAAACATAAGGTGCTAATTGATTTTTATAAAAATCACATTTAGCTTTGATAGATTCTACATCACGACCTTTGACAAGTTCTAAAATCTGATTTTTAAGTTCTGGTGTACTCAAATTGGTTAATTCTTCGGTAGTTGCAATATTGACCATTATGTTTCACCCTTTTACATAAAAAATTAGAGATACAAAAATGACGCATCTCTATTATAGCTGTTTTCAATTGTATAATAGAACTTAACGTAAGTTACTAATTAGCTCAAATAAGGTGCGTCAGAAACTTAAAATTAGCGATTTTAGTCTAAATTATTCTGTCTGACGCACCCTACAAAATGTTTTCAATTGTACAATAAACCTTAGTTACCACCAAATCCTATTTCCGTTTTCATCCATTCGGGCTTGACGGATGACATCAGAAATTTTTTCTGCATCTTTGACATGGTGCAGTGCTTTTTTTGTACCATCAGGATATTCGATAATAAAGTAAGTTGGGACTGTAATGCGATCGCCTGTAATATCCGGTACGTCTAAAGCAATTTGTTGAGCTTTTTCTTCTATTGATTGTGTTTCGTCAGAAATTCGATCCCCTGGATTGGCTGTTAATTTTTTTTCTTTAACTGTTGGTTCTTCTTTACTATGCCAATCTGGTTTAATTGGTTGATGAATATTATTTTCTCTATCATCGGTCGTCATTTTTTCAGAATGTTAAAAATCTAACTTTACTAATCCAGTCTAGAAAATTAAAAGCTGGTAGTGTTCTTTCTTTAGAAGTAGTTCAAAAATAAAAATGGAGGTCTAAGTCCATGATTTCCCAACTTACCTGATTTAATGTCAGGATTTACCTACGGGATAGGAAGCCTCGCAATGACGAAAATACGTTAATCTTGCGTAAATTATAAATGTTTTTAACTTTTGACTCCTTGAAGTAAGTAAGTTACCATTTCTCCTTTGCCTTTAATTTTAATTAATCCGCGTTTCTCTAAAATATAGCTATCTTTTAAAAGCTGATAACTTGCTTCACAAACCTGTGTATTTCCTGCTATTCCATGAGATTCCATTCTACTGGCAGTGTTTACAGTATCACCCCACAAATCATAAGCAAATTTCTTTAATCCAATCACCCCAGCTACTACTGGACCTGTACTAACCCCAATACGAATCCTAAAAGAAAGGTTATTTTTTTGATTAAATTCAGCTAGGGCTTTTTGCATATCCAACGCCATATTTGCTATAGATATGGCATGATCTCCACGTTGATTTGGTAAACCTGCAACGGCCATATAAGCATCACCAATGGTTTTAATCTTTTCTACACCATGACGTTCTGCTAATTCATCAAATAGGCAAAAGATTTGATTTAATAATTCGACTAACTGGGGTGGAGATGTACGAGTGGAAAGTTCTGTAAATCCCACAATATCTGCAAATAAAACAGTCACAGCTTGGAAACTATCAGCAATAGTGGAGGGGTGTTGTTTTAATTTTTCGGCTATTACTTCAGGTAAGATATTCAACAGTAACTTTTCTGACTGTTGTTTAGCTATTTCTAATTCCTGAGTAGCTTGAAATTCTTTCTTTCTCAGCTTTTCGTATAAATAAACAGAAAGTACACAAACTAAACCAGTCCAAAATAGATATAAACCTTTTTCAACATAGTGGGCTAATGGATAGCCTAATTGAGGATCAAAAAATATATATAATCCCACATAACAAACTATTGTTCCCAGTTGTGAAATTAAGTGCATTCTCCATAGAACTGGAACTATTGTTGCTTGGGTAAGAAAAGTCAAATTCCAGATATTTGTGAGTGGTTCTACATAATTAAATAATAAAGCTGTATCTATTTGAATCACACAAGTAGAACACCAGGATAAACACAAAAAAATTAAATGTGGGTAACGACTCCCTATAGATGTTCTGCACGAATACCAACAAGCGAGAATAAAAGATTCGACTAAAAATCCGACTTTAAAAGCATAGATTTTGTGTACTGTTTCCTGATTTACCCAGATAAAAAAAGCAGTCAGCGTGACACCAGCAATGAGCATAATCTTAGACTGCAATTGTAAACGTTTAATTAAAAAACGCTTTGTCTGGTCTTGATAAGATTCATTTTGCTCCCATAATTCGGGGTTTAGGAGTGCTTCTAGTTGGGTTCGGGCAGTATTAATCTGAGTAATCATGCTCTTTTTGCGCTATGAGTAGTAAATGTGGACTTGCTAGGAGACAGCCTACATGGGTCGCACCCCCTATTTAATTTTTGATCGTGGCACATTAATTTTGCATCCACCACCTAAAAGCAAAGTTTGGATAGATCATGCTACTTGGGATGATCGAGTGGAAAAGTTCCGTATTCCGGCTATTCAATACCGGGCTTTGGTGGAAGCACTACAGGAGTCGGAAACTGATTTTATTGATGAGGCAAGGCAATTTCACCCGCTAGAGTTGGTTGCTAGTGTGGAAATGACTCCCTACCCCCACCAGAATGAAGCTCTAGCTGCCTGGAAGTTGGCGGGTAGGCGGGGAGTTGTTGTGCTACCTACGGCGGCTGGAAAGACGTATTTGGCACAAATGGCGATGCAAGCGACACCGCGCACGACGTTGATTGTGGTGCCAACTTTGGATTTGATGCACCAGTGGTATGCCCATTTGGTGGCTGCCTTTCCTGATGCGGAGGTGGGGTTGTTGGGAGGTGGTTCACGGGATCAAACTCCGATTTTGGTGGCTACCTATGACAGTGCAGCGATTCACGCGGAAAGTTTGGGTAATAAATACGCTTTGTTAATTTTTGATGAATGTCATCATTTACCTACAGATTTTAATCGAGTGATTGCTGAATATGCGATCGCTCCCTATCGCTTAGGTCTTTCGGCTACACCGGAACGTACTGATGGTAAGCACGCTGATTTAAATTTTCTTGTTGGTCAAGAAGTTTACCGCAAACGGGCTGAAGATTTGGCTGGGAAGGCTTTAGCAGAACACGAAATTGTCCAAGTTAAGGTGAAGTTATCCCAAGTTGAAAGGGAAAGATACAATCAGTTAATTCAAGTCCGCAATGATTTTTTGAAGCAATCTCGGATTTCTTTGGGAAGTCTCAATGGTTGGCAAACTTTTGTACAAATGAGTGCGCGATCGCAATCTGGACGCAAGGCGATGTTAGCACACCGGGAAGCTAAGGCGATCGCTTTGGGTACTGATGGTAAGTTACGGCTTTTAACTGATTTGTTAGCTCAACATTTTCCGGCGAGAATTTTGATTTTTACTGCTGATAATGCTACTGTTTATCGCATTTCTCAGGAAATGTTAATTCCTTCTATTACTCATCAAACTCCTGTGAAAGAACGCCATGAAATATTAACTAAGTTTAAATCTGGTGAATACAATACTCTGGTTGCTTCTAATGTTTTAAATGAAGGGGTTGATGTGCCGGCTGCTTCGATTGCAATTATTCTATCGGGTTCTGGTTCAACAAGGGAATATATTCAACGTTTGGGTCGGGTTCTGCGGAAGGGGAATACTGAAAATAAACGGGCTATTTTATATGAGGTGATTGCTGAAGATACGAGTGAGGAAGGAACTTCGGTGAGGAGGAGGGGGGAGAAGATTAATGAACCGAGAAGACAGGAAGAAAAGAAAGAGAACAAGAAAGGCAATTTAAAAGTTGTTTATGGTGGTGGAAATCAAAGAAGTGCGAAGGCTGCTGAACAGTTAAATATTAATTATTCAACGGAAAAATCAGATGTTACCAACGGAGTTACTGATTCATCGTCAAAATGGGGAGGAGATTATTCCCAAGAGACTGAAACTTGATGAGAAACATTTGGGTTTGGCTAGGGAGTTAATTACTTTTTTTCGGGATGCGGTGGGGAAAACTCAAGGTGTTCTTGAACGTCAATTGACGGATTTTGAAGGTGATGCTACAGATTATCGGATGAAGCGGGGTTTGGCTTATATTCTTAAAAGTAGTTTTTGTACTTTTGAGGTTGTTAGTCCTTTAGAACCGATAATGTTAAGAGAACGGGTGTTTTCTTTGGCTGCAAAATCTGTTTCTTGTCGGGAATCTACAGATGTTACTTTGAGTAAGGTTGCTGATCAATTAACTCAGGAGTTGGAACGGGAGGTTTTACCGATTCATGTCCGTGATGGACTGTATGCTGATTTGACGGAAAATAAAATTTTGATGGTGTTTGATGCACCATTACCGGAAGATTTATTACATAGATATAATTTGTCTCAGGTGCAAGGTGTTTTTTATAAAGCTAGTCAGTTGGTGATAAATGCTCATCGCAATGTACCCGGTGAATATAAGTTGTTATTCCGTTATTTGAAGTTGTTTCAATTAATGGCTTATATTGAAGGTGATGCTGATCATGGTTTCACTATTAGCATTGATGGTCCGACGAGTTTGTTTCATTCTAGTACACGTTATGGGTTAGCGATCGCTAAGTTAGTTCCGGCTTTACTTCATGTGACTAAATGGAGTATGGCTGCGATTTTACAAACACGGGATACCTACACAAATACTTGGAAAACTGGCCGTTTTACTCTCAATTCTGAATGTGGTTTAGTCTCTCACTATCCCAAAGGAAAACCTTATGATAGTATGTTGGAAGCTTCTTTTGCTGATAAATGGGATGGGTTGAAAAGTGGTTGGATTTTAGAACGAGAAGTTGATTTAATTCCCATTCCTGGTAGTGTGATGATCCCCGATTTTCGTTTAGTACATCCTGATGGTCGCAGTTATTTATTAGAAATTGTCGGTTATTGGCGACCTGAATATCTACAAAAGAAATTTTATCAGGTACGTCGAGCAAATTGTGATAATTTAATTTTGGCAATTTCTGAAAGGTTGAATTTAGAAAAGGCAGGAGTTAAATTAGATGATGTTCCTGCCAAAATTGTGTGGTTTAAAGAAAAGTTATTACCAAAAACTGTATTAGCAGTATTGGAAGAATAAGAAGAAGGAGTCAGGAGTCAGGAGTCAGGAGTCAGGATAAATTTCAGAGGTAACAGGGAAAAGAAAAAACTCATGTTTTTAAACAGGAGGTTGAAATAATGACACTGGTTTTTTCGCTGAACTAAAGTTTCTTATCTGTTCCCTGCTCCCTTTTTTGTCAAATCTAAAATTGTCTAACGCTTATTTAAATTCGGTCGATGTCTAATCAATGCTGAATTTCTAAATTGAGAATATAACGACCAAGTTGTAATTTCCCTGACCACAATTCATATTCTAACCGTAAATGCTCCGGTAAAGGTTTTCCATCAAGGATTAAATTATTAGTAAAGTTGCGGAAGCGAATTGGTTCATGAGGTTGTAAAGATTCCGTTGGCAACCAATAACGACTCACTCCATAAACGCCTTTTTCCCAAAAATGTCGATAACTTACCTGTCCATTTCCTTGCATTGTCATAATAATTCGGGAAGGAGAAATTTCCAACCACAAAATTCTCGGACTGCTAGGATCAGCAGGATTTTTCTTATTTGGTGAAGGTGTATTTTCTGGAGTGATAGAACTAGCTACTTTAGAGCTAATTAAAGGCGGGGCTGTCAACAGTAAATGAAATCTATTCGTATCTTTTTGATACAATGTACCAGCAGTTTCCACTACAGACCAAACTGGTAGATCAGTGGAAATCAGCGATAAGCACACGGGTTTTCGGTGATGGGTGAGCATGGGAGCAATAAGAGTTAGAAGCTATTAAATTGAAAGGAATGAAAACTATAAAATCCAGAATTTAAGTTTAAGCATTAATATTAACTTAATTTCTCGATTTGTTAATCTAACGTAAGTTGGTAGTTAAATTAAGTAAGATGGGTAAAACTTGGTAATTTGGTGATAAGAAACAGATTTTCCATATTTGGGGCATTCTACTAATATGCCAGTTGCGTAAGTCCTGATCAGGACGAGAACAGGTAAAATGTCTGATAGCGTAGCGTGGCGTAGCCATATCAGGATGTCCAGGATTAAAGGACTTACAGGATTAAAACACAATACAGTTGAGTTAAAAATTTGTTCTTTTTATTTCTCTGTGTACTCTGTGCCTCTGTGGTTCGTTTAAAATTAAAATTAAACTTAATTTAGGCAAAGTTAATTAAATTTAATACCACAAAAAGCGATAGGATTCTAGAGTATAAGTTCTCAGTGGCAGCCAAAAAAGTTGCTGATAACTTTATTATTGTATTTCAAAGCCAGTGTACCCTAATGTCGGCTTCAGTTATAAAAGTAGAAACACAAGATCACATTTCTCATCAGTTAATTATTCAGCGGCCTCCCTCTGGTCTATCTCTACAGGGTCGTATCCGGGTTCCTGGAGATAAATCCATTTCTCATCGGGCTTTGATGTTGGGTGCGATCGCTCAAGGTGAAACTCAAATTCAAGGACTGCTGTTAGGAGAAGACCCCCGCAGTACAGCCAGTTGTTTTCAAGCCTTGGGTGCGGAAATTTCGGAATTAAGTACGGAATTTGTCCGGGTTAAAGGGATTGGTTTGGGTAATTTCCTAGAACCATTGGATGTATTGAATGCTGGTAATTCGGGAACAACAATTAGGTTGATGATGGGGCTTTTGGCCTCTCACCCAGGACGGTTTTTCACGGTGACGGGAGATGATTCTCTGCGATCGCGTCCCATGTCCCGTGTTGTCAAACCCTTGTTACAAATGGGGGCGAATATTTGGGGACGCAAAGACAATACTCTGGCACCCCTAGCGATTCAAGGACAAGCCCTGCAAGGGATTCACTATCATTCCCCCATCGCTTCGGCTCAAGTTAAATCCTGCATCCTCCTAGCTGGTTTAAATACCCAAGGAGAAACCACCGTCACCGAACCGGCTTTGTCACGGGATCACAGCGAACGAATGTTAAGGGCTTTTGGGGCGAAATTGACTGTTGACCCAGAAACCCACAGTGTAACGGTGAGTGGACCAGCACAACTTTACGGTCAAACGGTGATTGTACCGGGGGATATCAGTTCAGCCGCTTTTTGGTTAGTCGCTGGGGCGATCGTTCCTGGTTCGGATTTGGTGATTGAAAATGTCGGTGTCAATCCCACCCGTACTGGTATTTTAGAAGCCCTGGAGATGATGGGGGCAGATATTCAACGGGAAAATGAGCGAGAAGTGGCTGGTGAACCGGTTGCTGATTTGCGGGTACGTTCTAGCCAGTTAAAAAGCTGCACCATTGCTGGGGATATTATTCCTAGATTAATTGATGAAGTGCCAATTTTAGCTGTGGCGGCGATTTTTGCCCAAGGAAAGACGATTATTCGAGATGCGGCGGAGTTGAGAGTAAAAGAGAGCGATCGCATTACGGTGATGGTGCAACAACTCAATCAAATGGGGGCAAATGTCACCGAATTACCCGATGGGATGGAAATTACTGGCGGTACTCCCTTGGTCGGTACTGATGTAGATAGTTATACAGATCATCGCATTGCCATGAGTTTAGCGATCGCAGCTTTGAATGCTAGTGGTATTACTACTATTCACCGTGCAGAAGCCGCCGCTATTTCCTACCCAAATTTTACTAGCACCTTAACGGAAATTTGTCAATAGTGGAGATGGGGAACTGGTAAGTAATGAGACAGAATTATAGCAGGAGTCAGGAGTCAGGAGTCAGGAGTCAGGAGTCAGGAGTCAGGAGTCAGGAGTCAGGAGTAAAACCCTGTTGTGAAAAGAGTTTCATCAATGGCTTACGTCAAGCTGCGCTAACAATTGATGTCCTAACCACCTTGCCGGTTGCTATAATTACACAACTGATTTTTCTGTTCCCTATCACCCATCACCCATCACCCATCACCCATCACCCATCACCCATCACCCATCACCCATCACCCATCACCCATCACCCATTACCCATTACCCATTACCCATTACCCATTACCCATTACCTGTATCGGCTTGGACTAGCCAAGCCCGATCATTAAATTAAGCTAATCCAACTAATTTTTCGCTCAAATCCCACATCCGCTTGCCGTTTTCATTATCCCGTGCTTGGGGAGAAACCCTCTGTACAAAAGATTTACCATCTTTTTTCTGACGATTTCCCCAACTCCAATAAATACCAGATTGCTTGTATTCAGGATCAGCTACGACTGCGGCTACACGCTCACCAGATAACTCCTCTGTCACAAACCCACCAGTGATATACTTTTGGAAAAGTGGGAAAATTTTCTGGAATAGGGGATAGTGGTTTCTAAATAATGCCGTTGTCGCCACACATCCAGGATAGAGAGAACTGAAAGTGATGCCAGTGGATTCGTGATAACGTTGGTGTAATTCGCGCATTGTTAAGACATTACACACCTTGCTGTCTTTGTAAGCCTTAACAGGTTCAAACTGCTTACCATCAATCATCGTAATCGGATCTTTAAATCCTTCAGCGAAACCTTTTAAATCGCCCAAATCTGGACGAGGGGGAATTTTTCCACCCAACTCATCGGGGTTGTGAGTGACAGTTCCGAGAATTACCAACCTGCGATCGCTCGATGGAGATTTCTTTAAATCTTCCAGCATCAAATTACACAAAAGGAAATGGCCGAGGTGATTAGTAGCCACACTTAACTCATATCCTTCAGGCGATCGTAACGGCTCTTTAATTAATGGCATATAAATGGCCGCATTGCACACCAGAGCTTCCAAAGACCTACCCGTAGCCCTAAAATTGTTGACAAACTGCCTCACACTTTCTAGAGAACCCAAGTCAATCTGCATCAGTGTGTAACTGTTCTGAGGCATTCCCACACTTTCAGCAGCTTTTTGTGCCTTCTCTAAATCCCGACAGGCCATAACCACATGATATTGCCACTTTTGAGCCAGAGCTTTTGCTGCTTGTAACCCAACACCCGAAGATGCGCCTGTAACTATAACTGTTGATTTGCGATTTTGTTCCATTGTCTTCAGACTTTGTTAACTACTGTTGAATATTTGTTTCTATGATCTCACACCGCGCTTATTACCAGATCAATTGGAAACTGTATAAAAACCAGTATTTTTTTGTCAAGATCAATTAAACTTAGATAATGTACCCCAAAAACATCAACTTAAACAAATCGTTGTTCAGACTATAGCAAGTTCTGATCACCAGTGTATGAGTCCATCTAAATTTTTCCTCTAATTCAAAACAAATTTCCTATGCTTAAAGGTCCGTTACATGAACAGCCCCGCAACCAACGAGCGACTGTAATTCGCACCAGCAATGAATTTATTCTCCTGGAGTGGCTGAAAGCGACTGGTAGGTTAATTCCCCGTGAATCCCTAGAATCTCACCATGTCAGTCAAGTAGAAGAAATTTCTGAAATCATTGACCTTGATGATATTCCCTATGATCATGACGATGATTCTGAACCAGATTTAGAGGAATAGTGCCGCAGGGCGGAAGTCAAAAGTCAAAAGGAAGGCAGTATAGGCTTGGGAGCAATTCATCTGCATCGGTAAAGATTGTAGAGACGTTCCATGGAACGTCTCTACAGGGGTTTTAGTTGATGGAGATGTCTAATAACGTAAGTTGCTAGTTAGGGAAAATGTCTGATATGGCTAACGCCTCCCGTAAGGGATACAGGATGTCCAGGATTAAAGGATTTACAGGATTAAAACACAATACAGTTCAGTCAAAAATTTGTTCTTCTCATTTCTCTGTGTCCTCTGTGCCTCTGTGGTTCGTTTAAAAAAGAATTTCAGGCTCAACTGAACCGTGTTGGATTAAAACAAAAAATTACTTACCAATGATCAACCTCAACTAGATAACTAGCAACTTGAGTTAGGAACGCAAATTTAATAACCTGCAATTCTGATTTAACCTGGAATGGTGCGTTACGCTGTCGCTAACACACCCTACTTTTGCACTTTATTTAATTCATATTCCTTAATAGAGATTGTTCTCTTCCCGTTTTGGTTTTGACCAGGATTGGTTAATCAAACCAGGTTTGTGTTGAGGCATCAACTGTTTGCCAAACTTAGCGTAAAGAGCCGGAATAACCAATAAAGTCAAAGCTGTAGAGGTAAATAAACCGCCCAAAACGACAATTGCCAAGGGTTGTAGAATTTCATTTCCAGCCCCACTAGCGATCGCCAAAGGCAGCATCCCCAGTGCAGAAGTAAGTGCGGTCATCAGAATAGCATTAACTCGTTCTAGAGAACCGTTGATAATCACATCTTTGAGAGGCATTCCCTGAGCAAACTTATTGTTATAGTTATCTACCAACAACAAACCATTGCGGACAGCAACACCAAATAGGGTAATAAATCCAATCAAAGAAGCGATCGACATCACACCGCCACTCAAAGCAATGGAGATAATACCACCCACCAAAGCCAAAGGCAGATTGATCATGATGGTGATTGTTGCGGAGAGGGATTTAACAGAGAAGAACATTAACACAGCAATGGCGATCGCTGCCAAAATACTAAATACCAGGAGATTATTAGTAGCACGCTGTTCTGACTCAAACTGTCCACCGTACTGGATAAAGTAGCCATTAGGGAGTTTGATTTTCTGTTGAATTTGGGATTGAATATCGCCGACGACACTGCCCAAATCACGCTCGGCCACATTTGCCGAAACAACTATCAGCCGTGAGACATCTTCCCGATTAACAACATTTGCTCCCATACCGTATTCTACTTTAGCAACCGCACCCAATTGGATAGTTTGCCCAGTTGGGGTAGTGATGGGAATGGCGCGAATGGCATCTAGGCTATTGCGGGCTTTTTCCGTCAAGGAGATAGAAATATCAATTAACTGCTGATTTTCTGCCACTTGCGACACTACACGACCATTCAAGGCAGTTTCCACCACATTTGACAACTGCTCCATAGTCAAGCTATATGTAGCCGCAGCAGTGCGATCATAATGGATTTGTACCTGACGAATGGGTAGTTGGGGTTCAAGCTGCAAGTCTACAACCCCAGGGATGGGCTGAATCACATCTCGCACTTGTTCGCCAATCTTTCGCAGTTCTGTTAAATCTGGGCCAAAGATTTTCACAGCGATCGCACTTCTCACCCCCGATAACACTTCATCCATACGGTGAGAAATAAAACCACCAATGTTAGATGCCACACCAGGCAGTTTATTGAACTCTTGCCGCAATTGTTTAATACTGGCTTCCCGGTCTTCGAGGGCGCGATCGCTCAATTCTACATCCACATGAGCCATACTCACTCCCGCCCCATCTGCATCTCCTGGAGCGCGTCCTGCCCGTACCTGCACCCACTCATACAAAGGATTATCTTTAAGCGCAGTAGACAGTGCTATCCCTGCCCGATTGGTCATATCCAGGGAAACACCCGGAAATAAAACCATTGAATTGACCAATGATTTCTCCTGAAATTCGGGCAGAAACACCCGTCCCAGGGAGGGAACGATCGCCAAAGCAGCAACCAAGGCGGCAAGTGCTACACCCAGAATGATTTGGGGCGATCGCAGCGACAGATTTAACAATGGACGATATAACCGTTCTGCCCAAAGGGAAATGAATGTACCTTCTTGCGGTAGGGTTTGGTTTGCCAGGAGAATGGCACACAAGGCAGGTGAAAGGGTCATAGCCACCAAAGTAGACGCACAGATTGAAAGCAAATACGCAAAACCCATCGGTGCAAAAATATTACCCTCAACACCCGTCAAACTAAAAATTGGTGCAAACACGACCACAATGATCACCGTGGAAAAAATCACGGCTAACCGCACCTGTACAGAGGTGTCATAAACCACCTCGAAGGGATGCTTGGGGTTGCCCTGTGCCTGATTGGTTCGCAATCCGCGATAGCAGTTCTCCATGTCCACGATTGAGTCATCAACAACTGAGCCAATAGCTACAACTAAACCGCCCAAGGTCATAGTGTTAATGCCCAAGCCAAAAGCTTTCATGAACATTAAGCCAATTAACAGTGACAGAGGAATTGCACTCAGAGTAATGACGGCGGTACGCCAATTCATCAGAAATAACAGCATAATCACCGACACGATGATGATGCCTTGAATCAGGGAACTGCTGACATTGGCAATGGCAGTATCAATAAAGTTAGATTGTCGGAATGTTCGCGCCACTTGCACATCAGAGGGAAATGTGTCCTGCAACGATTGCAGCATCGCTTCTACCGCTTTTGTTACGGTGGGAGTATCAACATCAGGCTGTTTGTTAATCATCATCACCACAGCCGACTGACCATTAAAACTAGCGTCCCCCCGCTTCAGTGCTGCACCCGTTTTTACTTCCGCTACGTCTTTGAGCAAAATCGGTTTCCCATCTTGCACCTTCACCACAGATTGTTGCAAGTCTGCAATTGATTTTACCTGCCCAATACCGCGTACCAACAGTTCTTGACCACCACCAATGAGGAATCCACCAGGGGCGTTAGAATTTGCACCCTTAGCAGCATTGGTAACTTCAGTCAGGGAAACATTGAGCGATCGCAATTTTGCTGGATCAACTAATACTTGTTCCTGTCGTTCATCCCCACCGTAAACGGTAACTTGGGTGACTCCCGGCACAGACAAAATTTGATTGCTCAGGGTGCTATCAACAAGACGACGCAAATCCATCAGCGAAGTCTGTCCTTGTCCATTCACAGTAAAGGCATACTGTAAAATCGTACCCAAGGGCGATGCTAACGGTGAAATTTCCGGTGGATGCACCCCTTCAGGTAACTGATTTGTCACCTGCTGGAGTCGTTCTGTCACCGATTGCCGAGCTTTATAAATGTCCGCTTCCTGGTCAAATACCACCTGCACCATTGACAGTCCGACTTTAGAGGAAGAACGCACCGTAGTCACCCCCGGCAAACCATTCACCGAGCTTTCAATCGGCACAGTAATTTGTGATTCCACTTCCTCTGGAGCTAGTCCAGTCGCTTCAGTGTGAATATCCACTTGGGGGGGCGCAAATTCGGGAAACACATCCAGTGGCATCTGAGTGACAGTGAACACTCCCCAAACCGTCACTAAAATCGCACAGATAACTATGAACCAACGCTGGACAATTGAGGTTTTGAGAATCTGATTCAGAATAGAGTTCAACATTTCAATTAAAAATCTTCCTTCTTATAGGACTTACGCAATAAATCTCCGAAACTCCTATTTCTCTGTGTCCTCTGCGTCCTCTGCGGTTCGTTCTTTATTTTGCATAAGTCCTGTCTTAGGAACTTCCAAGAAATAAATTATCTAAATAAACGAACCACAGAGACACAGAGTTATGAGGTTTTGAGAGTTAGGTGATTGAGTATTTTTTTATTTGTAAGTTGTGTCTTATTCCGACAAGTCACTTTTCTTTTTGCCCATACCTACAACAACAGCGATCGCTCCCACTAACACCACCACTCCACCACCGACTCCTGCTACAATACCCATCGGCAATCCACCCGATTGCTGAGTTGTTTCACCAGCCTGTGAAACGAGATTACCGCTGGCATCATGGCTATGAGGTACTCCTTTAGCATCTGCCTGAGCATGGGCTGTATCAGTTTTAGGAGTAGCGATCGCGGCTGGACTGGGCGCTGTATCGGCGGTTTGGGTTTTACGCGATTCAGCATAGAGCGATAAACTACCTTGGGTAACGAGCTTTTCCCCAACTGACAATCCTTTGGTAATAGCGATTAGTTCGCCTTTGGTCGCGCCGGTGGTGACTTCTACTGGCTCATAAAAATTCTTATACTGCACAAAGACTAGCTGCTTGCCATCAGCATCAACCAATGCCGTCACCGGAATCATCACAGCAGATCCAGATTTGGCAGAGGAGGCGATCGGTGTAACAACAATACCTAACAGTTGATCGGTTTGAGCATTGACTTTCACGCGATTAATGCCGCCCTTTGCTTGAAATTCATCACCATGTCCAACGTGAGCAAATACAACTGTGGGCGCACTAATAGTTAAACTGGCTGCCAGAATGGAACTCATTAGCATAAAAGGTTTCATAATCACTCCTCACAATACGGGTTAAACAAAAGTTCTCCATAGTTTGCCAAAGGTTAGATGAAATCCAGGTGAAATGGCAAATGTTTTTGTAAGATCAGAGCTTCGTGGTTGATTTCCCTGGAGCGATGCGAATTTTACTGGTGGAAGATGAAGCAGATTTGGGGCTGGCAATTAAGCAAGTTCTGATTAGCGAAAGATATGTGGTGGATTGGGTGACAGATGGCACTGAAGCATGGCTGTGCCTGGAAAGCCAGTGGACAGACTACACAGTTGCTATTGTTGATTGGCTACTGCCGGAAATGTCGGGATTACAGTTATGTCAGAAGCTCAGACTACACCAAAATCCCTTACCAGTGCTGATGCTAACTGCTTTGGGGCAGCCGGAAAATCGCGTGACAGGGTTGGATGCGGGGGCGGATGATTATTTAGTCAAACCCTTTGTGATGGAAGAATTGCTGGCACGGTTGCGGGCGCTTCACAGGCGATCGCCTCAACTACAACCATCCACCCTGACTGTTGCAGGTTTTACTCTGGATACAGCAAATAATGTCTTTCGAGTAAATTCCGATGGATCTACACCCTTACTTATTCCCTTAACTACCAAAGAATTTCAGTTGCTCATGTATTTGATGCAGAACCCCAATCGCATCATTCCTGGTAGTAAATTGCGCCATCAACTTTGGGATATGGATGAAGAGCCGATTAGTAATGTAGTTGCAGCGCAAATGCGTCTACTACGTCGCAAGTTAGCAAATCATGGCTGTCCCTGCCCAATTGAAACTGTTCCCGGTGCTGGCTATCGTTTTAATTCTCAACATGAATAGCTATTCTCTTTTTCGCCGCAGTCGTCTACGGTTAGCCCTCTGGTATGCGGGAGTTATGGGTGTGATTTTGAGTGTTTCTGGTTTGGGGATGTATCGGGCAATGGTACAAACAAACTGGGCAGCAATGGAGCGCGAAATTGAATCAATTGCTGGAACTTTACACGATAGTGTTGAACCACTGTTGCCACCTTCTGAAGAACCGACTGCTGTACTGCAACAAATTTTTCCTGATCTTTGTTTGAGTGGACAACCTTGTAAGGCTACTCCAACGCTGATTCAACGGCACACCATCGGCATCAGCGATCGCACTACATATTATATTCGTCTGTTCAATCATCAAGGGAAACTTCTGGCTTTTTCACCCAATCAACCCCTATCTCTACCGCCAACTCTCAACCGCAGTTCATGGCAAACTTTTCGCACGGCTAAGGGCATTCGTTATCACCAATTCACCACAATTTTGCATAGTGCCAATGCTGATTCATCTTGGGGGTATTTGCAAATTGGTCGCACTTTAGAACATTTTGATGGGGAAATCAGGCGGATTCAATGGATTATGACGATGGGGTTGCCAATTGCTCTGAGTTTGGTTGCTACTTCCAGTTGGTGGCTTTCAGGATTAGCAATGCAGCCAATTTACCAGTCTTATCAGCAACAACAACAGTTTACTGCCAATGCTGCCCACGAATTGCGATCGCCCTTGGCCAGCCTGTTGGCAACTGTGGAAGCTATCCTCCGCATACCGCAATCCAATCAACAAGATATACAAATAATGCTTCATACTGTTGAGCGACAAGGACGACGATTGAGCCATTTAATCGCTGATTTGCTCTTGTTAACCAGTCTGGAGCAAAATTCAGGTGCAAAACCTTTTCAGCCCTGTTGCTTAAATGATTTGGTGAGCGATTTGACCGAAGAATTTTTAGAACTGGCCACGGCTGCTGATATTAACTTAAAAAGCCAACTTCCCACTTATGAGGTTTATGCTCTAGGTAACGAATCGCAACTTTACCGTTTAGTGTCAAACTTGATTGACAATGCTATTCAATATACGCCCAAATGTGGATATGTAACTGTTAGCTTAGTCAAGAGTGATTACACTGCTGTTATTGCGGTAAAAGATACAGGAATTGGGATTGCGCTTGATGATCAAAAACGAATTTTTGACCGCTTTTACCGTGTTGATGGCGACCGCTCTCGTAAAACTGGAGGTACAGGGTTGGGGTTAGCTATTGCTATGGCGATCGCCCAAAAACATCAAGCGCATCTGAAAATTGAAAGTCAGGTGGGAATAGGTAGTATTTTTACGCTAGAAGTGAAAATTGTATCGTCTAATACTTAGAATCCGTTCAGACATAAACAGTATTAAATCCTACATTTTTCACTAATACGAGATTAGAAAAGCATGAAACCAGTAGTTTGTCAAGAACTATAGCAGAAGTCAGGAGTAAAACCCTGTTGTGAAACCAGTTTCATCAATTGACGTTCTAACCACCTTGACGGTTGCCATAATTGACGGGTAAATAAATCTAGGAGTTACGCATTGACAAAA